>JACDDK010000119.1 GCA_013817025.1 Rubrobacter sp. | reverse complement strand
CACCAGCGCGAACTAGTCGTCACCAAACTAGAGCGCAACCTTCACACGCTGGAAGGCAAGCGCGTGACCCTTCTCGGCCTAGCCTTCAAGCCCGGTACCGACGATCTTCGCGAGTCGCCGAGTCTCTGGATAGCAAGCGCCCTCCACGCCCGTGGAGCCCGCGTGGTCGGCTACGATCCCGTCGTGGCCGCGGCGAGGCTTTCGCCGGATCTCGAAGTAGCCGCCGATCCTTACGGGGCGTTGAGCGGCACGCACGCGGCGGTGGTGGTGACGGAGTGGGAGGAGGTGGTGAGCCTGGATCTCCGCCGCGCCGCCGCTCTTATGAGCGCGCCGCGCCTCCTCGTCGACGGTCGCAACGCTCTCGATCCCGCCACCGTCCGCGCGAGCGGCCTAACCTACGAAGGCTTCGGCCATGGCTGAGGCCGGAAAGCGTGCGCTGGTTACGGGTGGTGCCGGGTTTGTGGGAAGCCACCTCTGCGAGCGGTTGCTCCACGAGGGATACTGGGTCGTCTGCGTAGACAACCTGTGTACCGGGACTTTGGAGAACGTGGCACACCTTACGGACGACCCGCGCTTCGAGTACATCGAGCACGATGTCACGACGCACATGAATATCTCCGGGGAACTGGACGAGGTCTATCATTTCGCCTCGCCCGCAAGCCCGATGGACTTCGAGCGCATACCCGTTCAGATCCTCCAGGTGGGCTCTGTAGGTACTCACAACGCTCTCGGGCTGGCGAAAAGCCGGGGGGCGCGTTTCTTGCTCGCCTCGTCCTCCGAGGTGTACGGGGACCCGCTGGTGCATCCCCAGCACGAGGATTACCGGGGCAACGTCAACCAGATAGGCGTTCGAGGCGTCTACGACGAAGCCAAACGCTACGCCGAGTCCATTACGATGGCTTATCATCGGCATCACGGTCTGGACACGCGCATAGCGCGCGTCTTCAACACCCACGGCCCGAGGATGCGTCCCGACGACGGGCGTATAATCTCCACCTTCATCTCGCAAGCCCTCGCCGGAAAGCCCCTGACCATCCACGGCGACGGAAGCCAGACCCGGAGCATCCAATACGTGGACGATCTGATCGAGGGCGTCTTACGGCTGATGCACAGCGGGGAGACCCGCCCCGTCAACCTCGGCAACCCGGTGGAGCTTACCGTGCGTGAGATAGCGGGTTTGATCCTGGACCTCTCTGATGGGTCTGGCACCACGATCCAGACCCCACTGCCAACCGACGACCCTAAACGCCGCCGCCCGGACATAACCCGCGCAAGAGAAGTTCTGGGCTGGGAGCCGCGAGTCTCCACGCAAGAGGGCCTGGAGAAGACGCTCGCCTGGTTTCAGGAGCGTTAACTGCTGCAAATAGTTTTCTCCTCGAAGATGGTTCCCGGCGTCCGACGCTTTTTGGATTTTGCTTTAGAATATGCGCCGTACAAGCCAGCGACGGACTTCGGGGTGAATCAAAACGGCTCTCTCTTCAAACAGTAGCGGAATGCGGCGGACGCCATCGCGGACGCTGACGCGCCGGGAGTTTCTGAAGGTCGCGGGCGCTGGGGGAGCGGGTCTGGCGTTGGCGGGAACGTCGGCGCTTGGGTCGGGCTGTAGCTATCTTCCGAGTGGGGGTTCGAGGATGAACGTGATCGTGGTAATCCTGGATAGCTTGCGTAAGGATCACATCGGCGCTTACGGCAACGACCGGGTCAAAACCCCGAACCTGGACGCGCTCGCCAAGGAAAGCCTGCGCTTCGACCGAGCCTACCCCGAGTCTATCCCGACGATACCTGCGCGACGCGCCATCCACACGGGGAAAAGGACGTGGCCGTTCCGCAATTGGATCCCGCAAAAAGGCGAGACTTTCTTCCCCGCCGGTTGGCAACGCATCCCCGAGGATCAGACGACACTATCCGAGATATTGCTCCCCGAGGGCTACAATAACTCGCTGATCACCGACGCCCACCACCAGTTCAAGGCGTCGATGAACTTCCAGCGCGGCTTCGACGTCTTCGACTTTATCCGTGGTCAGGAGCGCGACTATTACCGCTCGACCCTGCGCGTCTCCGAGAAGCAGGTGAACGCGAACACCGTCCCCGGCAACACCGGCGGCATGAGGGACAAGGTCCGCCAGTACCTCGCCAACACGGCCCACCGCAAAAGCGAGGACGACTGGTTCGCTCCGCAGGTCTTTAATCGGGCGTCCGAGTACCTGGAGGTCGCCGGGGAAGCACAGCCGTTCTTCCTGGTGGTTGACTCCTTCGACCCGCACGAGCCCTGGGACCCGCCCCAAAAATACGTGGACCTCTACAGCGACACCTACGACGGCCCCGAGCCCATCGTTCCGAACTACACTAACGCTGATTATTTGGATGAAAAAGAACTCGAACGGATGCGGGCGCTCTACGCGGGCGAGGTTACGATGGTGGACCACTGGCTAGGCAACTTCCTGGACAAAGCCAGCGACCTCGGGGTGATGGACAACACCATGATCGTGCTTCTCAGCGACCATGGCGTCGGCCTCGGCGAGCATGGCGTCACGGGCAAGCCCGCGTATGCGCTCTGGCCGGAGATTACCGACATACCGCTCATGATCCGGCACCCCGGCGGCAAGGGTGCGGGAAAAACCAGCGACTACTTCGCATCCATCCACGATATCGCCCCGACGATACTTGGCTCCCTGGACATCCAGCCGGAAGAGTCGATGGAGGGCGAGGACCTCTCCGTGATCCTGGACGGTGGCGAGCCCGCCGAGCGCCCATATTTTACTCTCGGGTACGACGATTACGTCTGGGCGCGCGACGAGAAGTACGTTATGTTCGTCCGAAACGACGGTGCCGAGCCTCATCTCTACGACGTGGAGGCCGACCCCGAGATGAACAACGACGTCGCGGGCGGACAGCCCGACGTGGTCAGGAGGATGTTCGACGACTACGTCCTGAAAGACGCCGGCGGACCAATCCCCGCGACCTGGCCTAAAGTTCAGGCGTAAGGCCCCGCCGGGTGTTCGGACCCAAGAGCGCGTTGTCCGGTCTGCTCTCGAAGCTCCTCTGGCTGGGCGCGTTGCTGTGCTTTCCGGGCGGTGTTCTTTGGGCGCTCTCGCCGCTCGGAACGTATCTGTCCGAGATGAAGTACAAGAGCCCCGACACGTTCTGGAAACTTTTTCCATCAACGGTGTTGCTAATCTCCGTCGGCCTGATCTGCTACCGCCTTCGAGGTGTCGGACAGAACTCCCGCATCGGAAGTATCGGGTTCTACACGGCTCTTTTTGGGGCCGGACTCGTTACGGTCGGGGACGTACTCAAGTTCTACTTGCAAATCGACGATACTTACCTTTTGACCGCGCCGGGCTGGCATACCCTTCGTATCGGGTTGTTCTTCTTCGCGGTGGGCTCTCTGCTCTTCGCTGTTGGTGCCTCGCGCTCGGAGACGCTGCCACGCTGGGTTTTTTTGCCGTTTGTCTTTGGAACGGCCTGCGGAGTTCTGGCCGTGGTGCGGGATCTCGGCTACGTCGGCGTCGCGTTGTGGGTGCTGTTCGGCGCGGGCTGGGCGTGGGTGGGACTCTTCCCCGTTGCGGAGCTCGCTTCCCGGCTATGGAGCCGGAGACGGACCAAACTCGAAGCCTGACCGCCGGATCGGCCCACACGATTTTGTTTCCGGGCTGTTAAAAGCTCTATAATCTCCGCCGTGAACGTCCGATGAACATACCTCCAGAAAAGCCGCTCGTGAACCCCAACACGCCGGGTCCGCCCGCCGGGGACGCGCCCTCGGGTACGCCGGGAGCCGCCTCGGGCGAGACACCCGGCGGTGTGCGGGAAGGCGACACGAGCGTCTCCCGGGTTGCTCGGGGGGCGGGCATCAGCACGGTCGGGCAGGGTTTCGGGCGGTTCGTCGGGTATGGAATTCAGTTCGCCATCGGTCGGTTCTATGGGCCGGCGGGGGTCGCGTTGTACGCTTTGGGTGTTGGGGCCGTGAACGGAGCCAACATCCTCGCGCGGTTCGGGATGGACAATGGTGTCGTACGGTGGGTGGCGCACCACCGGGCTCACGGCGACGATTCGCGGGTGCGGGGGACCATCCTTCAGGCTATCGGGGTGGCGTTCGTTATCAGCCTCGCGCTCTCCGTTTTGATGTTCTTCGGTGCCGACGCGATAGCGGGTGTCTACGACAAGCCCCGGCTCGCGCCGATCATCGCGGCGTTCGCCATCTCGCTGCCGTTCTACACGTTTATGAGCATGGTGTTGTGGGCGACACAGGGTTTTCAGACCGTTACCTACGCGAGTTACGTGCAGCAGATGATTCGGCCCGCGCTGCAACTCGCGCTCATCGGCGTGTTCTAC
>JACDDK010000118.1 GCA_013817025.1 Rubrobacter sp. | reverse complement strand
CCTGACCGTCCACTTCTTGTTCAAGGGTTTTGGATGGACGTCGCTCGGGTTCGGCATCTTCCATTCGGTGGCGGCTTTCTGCAACGCGGGCTTCGACATCTTCCCGAACGGTACGTCCGAGTACGCGGGGGATTGGGTTGTCAACCTTACGTTGATGTATCTGATCATCGCTGGTGGCCTCGGCTTTCCGGTGCTGGTGAACCTGTACCACTACCGCAGGATGCGCCGCCTCACGCTGCAATCCAAGCTCGTCCTCATAGCGACCGCCGTGCTGCTCGTGGTCGGTGTGGCGAGCGTCGCGGCGCTGGAGTGGACGAACCCGAATACTTTGGGCGGGCAGCCGTTCGATACGCGGGTCTTGATGTCGTTGTTTCAGGGGGTAAGTCCCCGGACGGCGGGGTTCGCCACCGTGACGTATTCGGAGATGCGCGACCCGACGCTCGCGATCCAGGCGTTCTTGATGTTCGTTGGAACGGCACCGATATCGACGGGGGGTGGCATCAAGGTGACCACGCTAGCACTGTTGTTTTTGATCTTCCTCGCCCAGGTTCGGGGACAGGTCGAGGTTACGGCCTTCGGGCGGCGCATCCCCCGGAACCTGATCTCCAAGAGCGTCACCATTCTCTCGCTCTCGTTCTTGCTGGTCGGCGGCGCGTCGCTGGCGTTGATGATCTCGGACAAAATAGACTTCCTCACCGCGATCTTCGAGGTCAGCTCGGCGTTCGGGACGGTCGGCCTCTCTTTAGGCCCCGGCTACGGGCTCGCCACCGAACTGAGCACTTTCGGTAAACTGCTGTTGATGGCGGTGATGTTCGCGGGTCGGATCGGGCCGATCACGGTGGTGCTGGCCCTCAGCGAGCGCAGCCGCCCCCGCCACTACACGTATCCCGAGGAGGACATAGCAGTCGGATGAGCAAACAATTCGCGGTCATAGGGATGGGTAGGCTCGGCTTGGCGATGGCCCAAACTCTAGATGAGCTCGGCCACACCGTTCTCGGCATCGACGCCGACGAAGAGTTGATCCAGAACCTCGCCGACGATCTGCCGCGTGCGCATCTGGTGGCCGCCAACGCCGCCGACGAGAGCGTGTTGCGCGACCTCGGTGTCCAGAACTTCGACGGCGCGGCGGTCGTTATCGGGCAGAACATCCACGCCGGTATCCTGGCGACCGTGATCCTCAAGGAGATGGGCGTTCCGCACGTCATAGCCCGCGCGTCCAGCGCGACCCACGCCCGCGTGCTGGAGAAGATCGGGGCGGATCGCGTGATACAGCCCGAGAAGGAGATGGGCGCTCAGGTCGCCCGCACTCTAGCCTCCCCAGTCATACTCGACTACGTCGACCTCGGCGACGACGAAGCCGTGATCGAGACCGAAGTTCCCAGTGACTGGATCGGCCAGAGCCTCGCCGACCTGGCACTCTCCCGCAAGAGCGGCGTCACCGTCCTCGCGCTGAAGGCCAAAGGCCAGGCCGGTACCATCCCCAGAGGCGATACAGTGCTCCACGAAGGCGACGTGATGGTGATCGGCGGCCTCAAAAAGAACCTCGACAAACTGGACATGCTGCGCGGCTAACTCCGAAGCTTGATGAACGTGTGCGGTCTTCGAAGCGGTCCTGTGCCGGTGATAGCGAATGGCGAAGGTCCGACCGAGTTTCCGTGAATGCGTGACGATTGCTGTTAAGAGTAGAGCGGCGCGGGTCACTCGCACTCGGGAAGGCGTTTGGGAAATTGGGTCGTGATGGTCGTGGCGGGGCTTCTGCGCCGTGATAGAGCCCACTTCGCGAATATCCCCGCGAATCATCTGAAACCGGGGAGTTTTCAGAGATTTGCGTCTCTTCGCAGGTCCAAAGGCTGTTAGCTGCCCGCTCTAGCTGGGGAGGCCGATGATCTGGCGCCCCATCAAACTGGCGACGAGTTCGACGGCTAGCTCGGCGGTGCCGTTCTGGTTGTCCAGGATCGGGTTTACCTCCACCACGTCGAGGGACGTTATGGTGCTGGACTCGTTTATTAGCTCCATGACGAGGTGCGCCTCCCGGTAGGTGAGGCCGCCGCGCACCGGGGTGCCGACGCCGGGAGCCACCGAAGGGTCTAGCGCGTCGAGGTCGAAGGAGAGGTGGACGCGCTCCAGGTGCGAGAGGTCTTTTAGGGCACGGCGCACGACGTTCGCCACGCCGTAGGCGTCTATCTCCTTCATGGTGTAGAGCCGGACGCCGGTCTCGCGCAGTAGTTCGCGCTCGCGTAAGTCCACCGAGCGCAGGCCGATTAGGACTATGTCTTCGGTGCTGACGCTCGCGCCAAGAGCGCCGATGTCTACGAGGTCGGGGTGGCCGACGCCGGCTAGGGCAGCGAGTGGCATACCGTGGATGTTGCCGGATGGCGAGGTCTCGTCGGTGTTGAAATCCGCGTGGGCGTCCAGCCAGATCACGCCGGTGCGCTCCGTCGAAGCCGCCGCCACACCAGATACGGTTCCTATGGACACGGAGTGATCCCCACCCAGGAAGATCGGGAACGCCCCCGCCTCGACCATGCCCCGCGCCCTTTCGGCGACCGCCACGCACACGTCCCGAACGGCCCCGAGATGCCGGACTTCCTCCTTCTTGCCGACCATCTCGGGGATGGGCGTCTCGACGTTGCCGAGGTCTGTCACGGAGTAGTCGAGGTCTTCGAGGACTTCCTTTAGCTGGGCGTATCGGATGGCGCTCGGCCCCATATCCACGCCGCGGCGGTCCTGGCCGAGGTCCATCGGGACGCCGAGTATCTGGACGTTCCTGGGATCGCTCTCAGACAAGGACTACTCCTCCGCTGCGCCGGGGGTCGGCGGCGGCCTCGAAGGTCCCTTCGGGAGTGCGGCGCACGGCGTTTACGCCGCCGAAGTACATGGATGGCTCGTCGTAGGCGAGGACGCGCTCGTAGGCGTCGAGGTTGGCTTTGCGAGCGCCGGACTCGTAGGCGAAGAGGTTACCCTCGGCGTGAAAGCGCGGCGCGAGCACGGCGCTGTTGATGGGCATTCCGTGGTCGAGGACGTTGACCACCGTCTGGAGGATAGCGGTGGCGATGCGCGACGCGCCGGGCGAGCCCAGAGAGATCAAACCTCCCTCCGCCGACGATACGATGGTCGGGCTCATGCTGGAGACGAGCCGCCAGCCCGGCGTGAGCGCATGAAATCCCTTGGGGTTGAGTTCCGGTTCGCCTAAAGTGTTGCTCATCGGGATGCCGGTGCCGGGGATGACGATGCCGGAACCGTAGCCCATGCTGGCCGTTATGGAGACGGCGTAGCCCTCCTCGTCCACGCAGGACAGGTGTGTAGTATGCGCGTTGCCAAAGATGCGGGTGCGCTGACCTCGCGCGTACTCTTCGCTGGTGAGGCGAGCGGCGACGGCGGCGTTTTCGGTCCCCTCGGTGTAGGCGGTCTCGCGGTCGTCAAGGGCTAGCTTCATCGCGCCGGCCATCGCCCGCACGTAGTCCGCCTCGGGCATCGAGGCGAGATCGTAGCCGGAGACTATCTGGAGCATCTGAGCTAGGGTCGCGCCACCGGCCGAGGGTGGGCCGTTCGTGAAGATCTCACCAGCACCGTAGCCCACGGATAGAGGCTCCCGCAGAACCGGCTCGTACTCGGCGAGGTCTTGTTCGGTTATGAGGCCGCCCATCTTTCGGACGTAAGCGGAGATCCTCTCCGCCAACTCGCCCTCGTAGAAGAGACCCGCGCCGGCTTCGCCGACGGCCTGCATCGTATCCGCGAGGTCCGGAAAAGTCATCTCCTCGCCTTCGAGGTAGACGTTTTCGCCGTTGTAGAAGTTCTTGCGAGTCTCGTCGGTGAGCCGCAGGACTTCCTCGGCCACGGTGAACCACAGCCCGCTAGTGCGGCACAACCTGAAACCCTCCCGCGCCAGCCGGATAGCCGGTGCCAGCGTCTCGCGCAACGTGAGGCGTCCGTGGCGCGCAAGCAGCGTCTCCCAGCCTCTCAAGGAGCCCGGCACGCCACAGGAAGCTCCCCCGACGATGGAGTCGACACCCGCGCCGTACTTGAGGACGACCTTCTGGGGGTTTCCGTTCGCTCCGAAGGCCGAGGCGGGGAGTCCCTTACCCGGCATGGCATCGAAGTAGTCGATAAGCTCGGCGCCACCGGAAGGGTCGCGCACGAGAGCGAAGCCGCCCCCACCTATCGAAGACATCAGCGGTTCGGTGACGGCCACGGCTGCGGCTGCGGCCACGGCTGCGTCGGCGGCGTTGCCTCCTGCGCGGTAGACCTCGGCGGCGGCTGACGCGGCGTAGGGCGTCCCCGCCGATACGGCGAAGGTGTGCGTCATGCGATCCTCTCCCGAAGTCTCCACAATTGGCTATCATACGCGGCAGGCAGGCTATGGGAAA
>JACDDK010000117.1 GCA_013817025.1 Rubrobacter sp. | reverse complement strand
ACCAGACGCGCTTCAAGTACATCCACGTGGACGAATACCAGGACACCAACCACGCTCAATACAAACTGGTGAACATCCTGGCCGCCGGACATCGTAACTTATGCGTCGTTGGAGACGACGATCAGTGCCTGGCGGAAGGGACGCCGGTTACGATGGGCGATGGTTCAACCCGCCCGATAGAGCGTGTACGGGTGGGGGACGAGGTGCTTTCGTGTTACGGGAGTGGGGATTTCAGGTCGGCGCGGGTGACGGGGGTGTCGCGGACGAGTAAGCGCGAGGGTATAGCGGTCACGACGGGAGGTGGGCGGCGGATCGTCTCCACGCCCGAGCACGTGCACTTCGCGGGATACAAGCTGGGGCTTACGCCGCAATTGCACATGACGTACCTGATGCGGCGTCGGGACAAGGGTTTCCGTGTCGGGACTTCGCGCACCTACACCAACGGACGGGTCAAGCCGGTGGTCGGCTTTATGCAGCGTTCGCGACAGGAGCACGCGGATGCGGCGTGGGTGGTGTCCACTCACGGTACGGAAGGCGAGGCGCGGGCGGCTGAGACGACGCTGTCGCTGAAGTATCAGTTGCCGACGCTGCCCTTCGTGGCACGGGCCGGTTCGGAGAACGGGTTGGTGGCCAACCAGGTCCTGATCGACGGGGTGTTCGCGGGCGTGGAGTGCGAGGCGGGTGGGCGGCGGCTGTTGACCGACTCCGGTCTCGGCTACGACGCACCGCACTACCTGCCGCAGAGCTACACCGGGCGGCGCAGGAACGTGGTAATTACGTTGTGCGGGGACCGGCGCGGCAAAACGCCGATGCATCGCATCTCGATGGTCGGGCGCGACGAGGAGGGCCGTCGGGCGCTGGAGAGCCTGGGGTTGAGCGTGCGGGTGGCCAAGGCGGGCTCTTCGAGCTGGCGGTACGAGTCGTGCTTCAGGGACTACGGGGCGGCGATGAAGATCGTGGACCGCATCCGCTCGGTGCTCGAAGTCTCGATGCAGCGGGTCGCGCGTCTGGGGACGGACAACGGAGGTTTGGTCGAAGGTAAGTCTCTGCCGTTCACCCCGGCCTCGGCTGTGCGGCCGGGGATGGCGATGTTCGTCGCGGATGGCGGTTACGACATCGTGGAGAAGGTGGAGAAGGTGACGCTTGAGCACCCCGTCTACGATATCGACGTGCAAGGGACGCACAACTTCGTCGCGGACGGCGTCATCACGCACAACTCGGTCTATAGCTGGCGAGGAGCGGATATCCAGAACATTCTGGACTTCGAGGGCGACTACCCGGAGGCGGTGGTGGTTAAGCTGGAGCAGAATTACCGCTCCACGCAGACTATTCTTTCGGCGGCTAACGCGGTGGTGGCGAATAATGCTTCGAGGAAGCGGAAGGAGCTTTGGACGGCTGGGGGCGAGGGGGAGCGCATCCGGGTGTTTACGGCGGCGGACGAGTACGCGGAGGCTCGGTTCGTGGTGTCGGAGATCGAGCGTCTGACGGAGTCCGGGAGTTCGCCGAGGGATGTGGCGGTGTTCTATCGGACGAACGCGCAGAGTCGGGCTTTGGAGGACGTTTTGGTGAGAGAAGGGGTGCCGTATCAGATCGTGGGCGGCGTCCGGTTCTATGAGCGGGCGGAGATCAAGGACACGATGGCGTACCTCGCCGTGATCGCAAACCCAGCGGACTCTGCTTCGCTCGAACGTATCGTCAACGTCCCGAAACGCGGCCTCGGAAGTACTTCCGTGGCGAAGCTGCAAGAGTACGCCCGCCGCAACGGCATCTCGCTGTACGAGGCGCTCGCGGAGACTGACGAGGTGGACCTCACGGGGGCGGCGAAGAAGGCTTGCCGGGCGGTGCGCGGGTTGTTCGAAGGTTGGCGCGTGGCCGCGCGCGAGGTGCCGCCGGCGGAGATCATCGCGGCGGTCCTGGACGAGTCGGGGTATCGCAAGGAGCTCGAAGTCGAGAACACGGTCGAGGCCGAGTCGCGCCTCGAAAACCTCGAAGAGCTTATCAACGCCGCGCGCGAGTACGAGAGCGTGGAAGGGCTGGACGCCACGCTGGACGGGTTTTTGCAGGGGCAGGCTTTGTATTCGGAGGCGGACAAGACCACGCCCGAGGGGCGCATCACGCTGATGACGCTGCACAACGCGAAGGGGCTCGAATACCCGCACGTGTTTATCGTGGGGATGGAGGAAGGAACCTTCCCGCACGCCCGGTCGATGGACGAGCAGAACTTGGAGGAGGAGCGGCGGCTGTGCTACGTGGGCATCACGCGGGCGATGGGGACGCTGACGCTCTCGTATGCCAAGCTGCGCTCCAACTGGGGGGACCGAGAGTACCAGATGCCGTCGCGTTTCCTTTCCGAGATCCCGGACGAGTACAAATCCGGCGCGATCTCCGGCGGCACCACGGCGGGCGCGGGACGTGGTGGATGGGGCGGTGCGTTGCCCAAGCGGGGAGGTTCGGGGCTTGCGGTGAGCCGTGCGGCTGGGGCGAGCGAGTCGTACAAGGCGGGGGAGAGGGTTCGTCACGCCAAGTTCGGAGAGGGCGAGGTGGTGGAGGCCACGGAGACCCGGCTCGTGGTGCGCTTTGGGCGGGACGAGAAAATACTCGTGCCGGGTCTCGCGCCGTTGAGCAAGGTGTGATCGGGCATAAGCACGGGACCCGCGAGCCGTGGGGAAGGGTCGTGGGACCAGACAAGCATTGTAACGGAGGAGAGTAGGATGGCGCACGTTTATGTGACCGGGCATAAGAACCCGGACACCGACACCATAGCCTCGGCGATAGGTTACGCCGAGTTGAAGAACCTCGTGGACCCGGAGAATGTCTACGCCCCGGCGCGGCTGGGGGACGTCAACACGCAGACGGCGTGGGCTCTAGAGAAGAGCGGGGCGAAGTCGCCCAAGCGCATCTCCCACGTTATGTTGCGCGTGAAGGACGTGATGAGTACGGAAGTCGAAGTGGCTCACCAGAACGACCCACTCCGAAACGTGGGGCTCGCGATGGCGCGGCGCAACATCGCCCAAGTACCCGTCGTGGACGACGATGGCGCTTTGGCTGGCATCATCACAGAGCGCAACCTGGCGCGAATGTACGTGCGCGAGTCCCGCACGGCGTCGTCTTTCGCCGATAGCCCGGTCTCCGTCGCGGCGATGACCGAGGTGCTCGAAGGGGAGTTGCTGGTCGGGGAAGACAAAGAGATATCCGGGCAGTTGTGGGTGATCTCGATGGGTGTCGAGTCGATGGGCAAGTCGATGGAGCCCGGAGACATCGTGGTCATCGGCGACCGGGAGAGCGGCCAGCGCCGCGCGGTGGAGTTGGGTGCCGGGGTGCTCGTAATCTCCAACGGCGTCCGGCCTTCCGACGACGTGTTGAGGATGGCCGAGGAGGCTGGCACGGCGGTGCTGCTCTCGCCTCTGGACTCCTACGTGACGAGCCGGCTGATACAGATCTCGGTCCCGTGCTGGGAGGTGATGAGCGAGAACCCGTTGACGGTGGCACCCGACGACCTTCTAACGGACATAACCGAGAGTGTGATGGAGGTCCATTACCGGGCGGCCATCGCGGTGGACAACAAGAGCCGTCCCATCGGCGTCGTGACGCGGACGGACCTGTTGAACCCGCAGCCTCGGCGCGTGTTGCTCGTGGATCACGCGGAGGTCGGGCAGAGCGTCGCCGGTGTGGAGCGGGCACAGGTCGTGGAGATTCTGGACCACCACCACATCGGCGACGTCGAGACCACCTCGCCCATCCCCGCGACCTTCGATCCCGTGGGTTCGACCGCAACGCTGGTTATGGAGCGGTTCAAGACGGCCGGAATGAGGCCCGAAGTATCCACGGCGACGATGCTGCTCGCGGCGATCCTGTCGGATACCGTGATCCTTAACTCCCCAACCACCACCGACCGCGACCGCGAGGTCGTGAAGTTTTTGGAGGAGACGCTGGACGTCGACGCGCGCGAGTTCGGAATGGAGATGTTCGAAGCTTCCTCGGACGTGACGGAGCTTTCCGCCGAGGACATCGTGAACCGCGACGCGAAGGAGTACGGTGTCCACTCGGGTGAGAAGATGGTCATATCGCAGGTCGAAACGGTCGGAAAGACGTTGCTAGAGCGCAAGGACGAGTTGTTGAAAGAACTGGAGCAAGGCCGTCGGCGCAAGGGGTATGTGTTGGCGGCGCTCATGGTTACGGACATCGTCGAGGGCGGCACGGATCTGTTGTGCGTCGGCGAATACGCCTCTATCGAGCGCGCCTTCGACGCCAAAGTCCGGGACGGGGTAATAAGGCTCCCCGGCGTGATGAGCCGCAAAAAGCAAGTCGCCCCTCGACTCCTGGCGGCGTTTTAGGAGCCCTGTGGCGAAGATACTGGACGGTAAGGCCGTAGC
>JACDDK010000116.1 GCA_013817025.1 Rubrobacter sp. | reverse complement strand
CAGCAAGGCCGTCGACGGCGGCGCGGGTGTGTTCTACGTCGTCAAGAACTACACGGGCGACGTGCTCAACTTCGAGATGGCCGGGGAACTAGCCGAGGCCGAAGGCATCCAGACCGACTACGTCGTAACCAACGATGACGTCTCCGTGGAGGACTCCACCTTCACAACCGGGCGGCGCGGGGTCGCGGGTACGATCTTCGTACATAAGATCTGCGGCGCCGCCGCCGACGATGGTAAAGATCTGGCCGGAATCAAGGAACTGGCCGAAAGGGTAAACGCCAACGTCCGGTCGATGGGGATGGCGCTCACGAGTTGCACGCCGCCCGAGGCCGGGACGCCCATCTTCGAGATAGCCGACGACGAGATGGAGATCGGGATGGGCATCCACGGCGAGCCCGGTACCGCCCGAAAGAAGATAGAGCCCGCCGACAGCATCGTGGACGAGATGCTTGGCAAGATCCTCGGCGACTCCGTAGACTTCTCCGGCGCGGAAGTGGCCGTAATGATAAACGGCATGGGTGGCACGCCGCTAATGGAGCTATACGTAGCCTACGCCCGCGTCACCGAAGTGCTAAAGAACGAGGGCGTAAACGTCTACCGGATGCCGTACATAGGCGACTACATGACATCCCTGGAGATGGCGGGCTTCAGCATCACGCTACTCAAGCTCGACGAGGAGATGAAAGGCTACCTGACGGCACCCTGCGACGTGGCCGCCGGAAGGCCGTTCTAGAGCGGTTCGCTTTCGCAAACCGCGCCGTCAGCCTTTAGCGTCGTGGAAAGCCGGACATTTCTCGAAGCGGTGGCTAGATCGATTCGAGAAACGCTCTCGAAATACGGTGCGGGTGGAACGTTCGCGGACGTTTCGCCCGCAGGGCCGCATAGTGTGTGGTGCTCGCCGGTGTAGCGAAACTCAAGCGTGCGGGTGCTTGCGGTTCGATGCTTTTCAGGCGATGCGCGAAAGACTCAATCCCGCAAACCGCGCCATCGGCATCGATCATTCCGCTTTTTGCCCTGCTGAACGCGGAAAGCTATCTGCTTGCGGGGCTGCCGTGCACGGCTTCGCGGAGTGCGGCGGACATCGCTATCGGGTCGTCGGCCTGCCAGACATTTCTGCCGAAGATCAGGCCCTTCGCACCGGACTGTATCGCGTCTCGGGCCGCTTCCAGGACGGCTTCGGTCGAGCCGCCTTTCGCGCCGCCCAGAGTGAGTACGGGTACGGCGCAGCCTTCGATCACGGCGGCCATCGTCTCGGGGTCGCCAGTGTATTCGGTTTTGATCGCGTCGGCCCCGAGCTCGGCGGCTATGCGGCAGCAGTACGCGAGCAGATCCGGGTCTTTTTTATCTTCCATGCGCGAGCCCCACAGCGTCGCCTCGACGATCAGGGGGATGCCCACGCGCCGCGCTTCGTGGGCGGCCTGGGTGATGGCCCGGACGTTGTCGGCGAACATTGCTCCTTCCTCGGGACCCATGATGAGATACATCACCATCGCTCCCGCCCCCAGCGCCAGCGCCTCGCTCGGCGTACACGTCGTCCGGTAGTGTTCGCCGATGTCCTTCATGCGCTCGTCGAGGACTATCCAGTCGGCGCGCAGGATGGGTACGGGAGCGCCTCGAAACGCGAACAGGTGGGACGACTGCTTGAGCAGGCCGGGCGAGATCAGGACTCCGTCCGGCGCCCCGGCTATTATCTTTTCGACGACTTCCAGGGGCTTCCCGGCCTCAGGCGGGACTCTGAGGGTGGTCCCGTGATCGAAGGCCGTTATGAACGAACGACCGCTTTGCCGGTCGAACAGACGTTCAAGCCTCAGTTCAGCGGCGTCCATTATCTTTCCTCCCCTCTACGCAAGGCGTTTTCAACCCTACCACGCCGCCGATTTCCAGGCTACGGAATGTTTCGGCGCGGCATCCGGCGGCGGACTATCGATATGCGGTGCGGCGTTGACCGGAACGCGGGAATGCACTATTGTGCAATCTGGGAACGAGAAGCCCATTTGGTCGCCCTTGGGGAAAGAGGGAAACTGGACGAGCTTCGGTCGTAAAGGGAAAAGCGTCGGGGGAACTTGCGTCCCGACCGGAAACGGGCGACCGCGAGGCGCTCCAGGAGGAGATCTAGATGAACTTCGAGCTATCAATACTTTTGGCCGCCTTCGCGGGCGGGCTTTTCGGAGCGGCCATAGGCGGTCTTCCGGCTTTTGTCTTCACCGGTTTCGCGGTGCTGATGGGGGTGGCCGCCGGGCTCGGCGGCAGCGATTTCGACGTTTTGGGCAGCATTGCTTTCGGACCCGTCTTCGGCCCGCACATCTCCTTCGCCGGAGGAGCGGCGGCTGCGGCGTTCGCCTTCAGCCGGCGGAGCCTCGAAAACGGGCGGGACATAGCCGCGCCGCTGGCCGGGGTCAACGACCCCATGGTCTTGCTGGTCGGTGCTTTGTTCGGGCTAGGGGGCTACGTATTCCAGCAGCTTCTGGTCGGAATCGGAATCAGCGGCCTCACCGACTCCATAGCCCTTACGGTCGTGGTCTCGGCGATCGTGGCCCGGTTGGCTTTCGGTCGGACGGGTCTTCTCGGCGACCATACATCCGATCCGGAAGCAGAGTCTCGCGGTCGGTTCGTTCCCGGTGGTGAGCGAGTCTGGGTCGACTATCAGCAGGGCTTCGCGCAGGTTGTAGTTCTCGGGATCGGCGCCGGCATCCTCTCAGCCTGGATGGTCACCGCGTTCAATGCCGCCAACCCGGATTACACGCCGCTGGCGGTGGTCCTGGGCTTCGGTATCTCTGCCACGTCCTTGATCTTCCTGGAGTTCGGCTTCTCGGTCCCGGTTACGCACCACATGTCGCTCCCCGCCGGCGTGGCGGCGGCGGCGGTGCTGACCGCCGGCGGTGGCGCTACCGCGGCGGTTATCCTCGGTGCGTTGGCCGGTATCGGTGGAGCGCTGCTCGGAGAGCTTGGCTCGCGGCTGTTCCTGATCCACGGTGACACCCACGTGGACCCGCCGGCCTTCGCCATCTTCATCATGACCACCATCATCATCGTCGTCGGGCTGGTGATCGGATAAAGTCAACTTCATCGGGGTCGGACAGACTCGATCCGGGAAGGAACATTCGATGACCGAAGCAACCGATGGAAAAGGTCTGGCCGAGCATCTGCATCTGCGCGACTTGCCGGGCGCGAGCTACGCGGACGACGAGCTGGGCATCGTCCATCGTTCCGGGCCTTCGGAGTTGCTCGCGGCCCTGAGCCTCGCAAAGACCGGCCAGATCTACGACCTCGACTCGGGTCGGTGGCCAGGGATGCCAGTGATCCCCGTGCATCCCCCGTTCATAATAACGAGCTACCGGTCGCCGCGAGGCGTCCGCAACCAGGGGGATCTCGACGACTGGCGCGGCGAGAACCGCGTAAACATGGCGCTTAACACCGAGATCATCATAGGCACCGTCCACACCGGGACTCACCTCGACGCCCTGAGTCACATCACCTGCGGCGGCGACGACCACTGGCGCTCCGGATACTCGGCGGCCGACAACCTGGGCGACTTCGGACCGCTCACCGCCGAGTCGTCGTCCATCCCGCCGTTTATCTGCCGGGGCGTTATGGTGGATATCGCGGCGTACAAGGGAGTGGAGATCCTGGAGGGTGAGTACCTCATAACCGCCGACGACGTGACGGGCGCTCTAGAGCAGCAGGGGACAGAGGTTCGGGCCGGGGACGCGGTTTTGATCCGCACGGGCTACATGAAGGCGTGGGGGGTGGACGAAGAACGAGCCGCCCGCCACTTCGGGGCGGGGATCGGCCACGACGTAGCGGTGTATCTGGCGGACAGGGGCGTCGTACTCGTCGGGGGCGACAACGAGACCGTCGAGCGTAACCCCTCACCGGACCCGGAGAATCCGCACCCGGTCCACATTGAGCTCCTGATCGAACGCGGCATACACCTTATGGAGCTGGCGCACGTCGAAGACCTTGCTCGCGACGGAGTCCACGAGTTTCTCTTTATATGTTTGCCGCTGAGGATAAAAGGCGCCACGGGCTCGATGGTCCGGCCCATAGCCATCGCGTGAGACGGGAGGAAGGCGCGTTGACGGCGGAACCGACAATGAGTCACCGCATCTGAACTCAAGCGGGAGGTAGCGTATGAACGACGGGCGAATCGAAGACGCTCTATGCGACGCGACCGACACTCGGAACGTCACCATCGGGGCGGGCGTACTCTCCTCGGTCGCCGAGGTTTTCGAGTACGGTTTCGGAGATTCGTCGGTCGTCGTCGTCGCGGACGAGGACACGTTCGCGGTGGCTGGCGAGGAGGTGACGAGAGTTCTTCGGGAGGCTGGCTGCGAGCTTGTAGAGCCGTACATCTTCCCCCGCGAGCCGCGACTGTACGCCGGGTACGC
>JACDDK010000115.1:1519-4388 GCA_013817025.1 Rubrobacter sp. | reverse complement strand
AAAGACCACGGCTCCTGGTGGATGCTTCCCTTGACTGAATGGTTCCGGCAGAACGGCTGGAACACCCCGAACTCGGTGAAGCGCGCCAGAAGCTCGCCGTTGCAGTCGCCAAAGAATCCCCCAATGTCCACCCCGGCCCACGCGATGCCGGAGAGGCCAAGGTTCTGGAGCTGGGGCATGGACATCCAAATGTGCTCCCACCACGAGGAGTTGTCGCCCGTCCACTGCATGGCGTGCCGCTGAAGACCGGCGTAACCGGCGCGGGTTATGACGAATGGTCGCTCATCGGGTTTGATCTTGAGCAGGCCCTCGCGGGTTGCGCGGGCCATCAAGGAGCCGTAGGTGTTGTGGATCTGGGCGTGCAACTTCGGGTCGCCGCCGCCGGGATGTACCACGTCCCCTGGCATGGTGGACTGTTGCGGCACGAACAGGCTCGGCTCGTTCATGTCGTTCCAGATACCGGCAACGCCCGCGTCCGTCAGGACTTCGTGGTTCTCGCCCCACCATTCGCGGGTCGCGGGATTGGTGAAGTCCGGGAAGGCGCACATCCCCGGCCAGACGACGTTGTGGAACTCCTCGCCCTCGCGCGTCTTGCAGTACAGGTCGCGGGTGCGGCCCTCGACGTAGACCGGGTAATTTTCGTCGGTCTTTACGCCGGGATCTACTATGGTGACTACGTGGAAGCCGTCGGCTTTGAGGTCGGCGATGAGCCTGGCCGAGTCGGGGAAGGCTTCCTTGTCCCAGGTAAAGACGCGGTAACCGTCCATGTAGTCGATGTCCAGGAAGATCACATCGCACGGGATCTCCCGCTCCCGGAACTCGCGTGCGATGCCGCGTACTTCTTCCTCGGTCTCATAGCTCCAGCGGCACTGCTGGTTGCCCAGGGACCACATCGGCGGCATGGGCGTGCGGCCGGTTAGCTCGGTGTAGCGGTCCAGCACCTTGCGGGGCGTCGGACCGGCGAAGGCGTAGTAGACGATGTCGCCACCTTCGGCACCGTAGTAGGCGCGCTCGGAGTTCTCTTTCGCGAGATCAAACTCGACCCGGTGCGTGTTGTCGAAGAACAACCCGCTTGCCTGACCGTTCGCCAAAGAGAGCGTGAACGGTACGGAGGTGTAGAGGTTCTCGAAGGCGGCGGTGTGACCGGCCGGCGGGTCCACATTCCAGAACACCTGGTACGAGCCGGTCTTCTCCAGGCCGCTGGTCCGCTCCCCGCACCCGAAGTACCGCTCGCCCGCCGCGCGCTTCTTGTACAGCCGCGCCGGTTCGCCAAGCGGCAGGCTGAACACGTCCGCCCCCGGCGACGCGACGAAGCCCATCCCAAGCTCCTCATCGTCGGCGGCGAATTCGCGGCCCGCAGCGTCGGTGAACCATATCCGCAATGGTGCCAGAGAGATATGCGCGACGGCTTGAGCAGTCTTGAGCGCCACCTCCTCGTCGGTCTGCTCTAGGGCGACCTCGACCGTATCCCACTCATCTTTGTCGATGGCCTCGGAGACGTAGCGCGGCGTACGGCCTTGCGGGAACGCCCCGACGCGGAAAACGTCCGGGGCCAGCGCGGTGACTTCGATGATGGTCGAACTAGCTTTGAGCCGGACGCTCCGGTCGTCGTGGTCGAGCAGTTCGGCCGCGCCGAGTGGTTGATAGTCGCCTCCAGTGGCGGGTGAGGTCTCGAAAGTGTCGGTCATTTATCTCCCTTCGGTCAAGCTCTTGGTGTTCTCTGCGGGCATCTTATATGCGGTCGAGTGCTTCGCGCTCGATGTGGACGGTGGGGGGGTGCGGGGTGGTCGTGCCGCCAGCAGTCGCTGATGGCTGTTTGGCTTCACTTCCCGCGCACGGCACCGGCCAGGAGCACGATGGCGGTGCTCAGGGCGACGACTATGTAGAGTGCGCCTCCGAGGCCTACAAGCTCCGCGACGAAGCCGATGGTGGGTGGCCCGATCAGGAACCCGGTGTATCCGGCGGTCGAGACGGCGGCGAGGGCTGGTCCGGCCGCTATGCCTTCGGTGCGTCCGGCGGCGCTCAGGGCGGCGGGGAAGACTATGGAGAAGCCCGCTCCGGCGCAGGCGAAGCCGACGAGGGCGGCGACGGGGTTCGCCACGGTGAGGGCGACCCCGAGGCCCACGGCGGCGAGCGCCCCGCAGAGCCGGACGAGCGTGGCGGATCCGACCCGTTCGATCAGGCGGTCGCCGAAGAGCCGTCCGAAGGCCATCGTGAGCGAGAACGCCGCGTATCCGGCGGCGGCGAGGCCGGGACCGGTTTGCAGCGTGCCATTCAGGTAGACGGCGCTCCAGTCGGCCATCGCGCCCTCGCCGAGCAGCACGCAAAAAGATATTACGCCGAGCCCGAGCAGCGCCCGCGTGGGGCGGGCGAAGGCTGGCGCTCCATCCTCGGCGGCGTCGGCGCTCGCCGGAAGTAGCGGACGGTAGGCGGCAAGCCCCGCGATGGCGCAGAGAGCGGCCACGGCCGAGAGATGGGCGAGGGTGCCGACGCCGAGAGAGGCGATGACGCCACCACCCGCTGCCCCCGCGAGGCCGCCGAAGCTAAACGCGGCGTGGAAGGAGGACATGATCGGCCGCCCGTAGCGCCCCTCGACCGCCACGGCCTGCGCGTTCATCGAGACGTCCAGAGCACCGTTGGCCGCCCCCAGCAACACCAGCGCCAGCACGAGAAAGAACAGGTTCGGCGCGAGCGCGGGCGGCACGAGCGAGACCGCGAGCAACAGCGCCGTCGCCCCAACCACCCGCCGGCTCCCGAACCGCGACGCTAGAGCGCCCGCGACGGGCATCGAAGCCATCGCCCCGACCGCCACGCCGAGCAGCGCGACCCCTAGAAGCCCCTCGCTCAGAGAGAGGTCGTTCCGCACCGC
>JACDDK010000115.1:0-1509 GCA_013817025.1 Rubrobacter sp. | reverse complement strand
CCGCCGGAATCCGCACGAACCAACTAGCTATGGCGAACCCGTTAAAGAAGAACACGGCAAGCACCGAGAGCCGGGCGGTACCTATGTTCTCCGACACGGAGCTACTCACGCGAGGTCTCCTTTCCGGCCCACGACGAACAGGGCGACGAGGCAGCCGGCCCCGGCTATCACCGTCCCGGCGTAGAACGCCCATCGGAACCCCGCGACGACGGCTTCTGGTGTGATAGTGCCATCGGCCAGTATGTCCGTGCGGGCGGCGGCCAGCGTGACGAGCGCCGCGAGCCCCAGGGCCGTGCCTACCTGAGCGAACGAGTTTAGCAGCCCAGAGGCCAGACCTTGCTCGCCACCGCCGAGGGCGGACGTGCCGGTCGCGGTCGAGGCTACGGACGCGCAGCCGATCCCGAACCCGGACATGGCCGCGCCAACGAGTACGTAAGCCAGCCCGTTCTCGGCGGAGATACCGGTCAAGAGCAGGTTCGCGGCGGCTATCGTAAGGAGACCAAAGACCATCGTGAACCGGAAGCCCCTGCGTCCGGCGAGGCCAGCGCCGAGCGCGGCCCCGACGATCACGCAGAGGCTAAGCGGCAGCCCGGCCAGCCCGGAGAACGCCGCCGAATAGTCCAAAACGCGCTGCAAGTAAATGGTCGCCAGCACCCAGGTAGGAGTCGTCGCGGCGGTCAGCGTGAACGCGACGAAGCCCGCGCCCACCAGCGCCCGCGACCGGAAGACGCCCAGCGGAACCAGAGGGTCCGCGACCCTACTCTCGATCGCCAGAAAACCGGCGACGCAGGCGGCGGAGAGCGCCAACGTCACCAGCGTCGAGACGGAGCCGAAACCGGCTTCCTCGGCTCGGGTGAAACCGTGGATCAGCAGGATGAGACCGGCCGTGATCGTCACCGCGCCCGCCACGTCCAGCCGCCGGGACGCTGGATCCCGGCTCTCGGAGAGCAGCCAGGGCGCGAGCGCGACTCCCAGCACCCCGATAGGCACGTTGACCAGAAAGACCCACTCCCAACCCAACCCATCCGTGATCACGCCGCCGAGAACGAGCCCGAACGCGCCACCCGCCGCCGCGACCGCCGTCCACGCGCCGAGGGCGCGGTTGCGCTCCCGGCCTTCCGGGAAGGTCGTCGTGATGATCGAGAGGGCCGCCGGGGCCGTTATCGCCGCTCCGAGCCCCTGCGCCGCCCGTCCCACGAGGAGTACCGCCGGATCACCCGCGAAGCCGCACACTAAAGAAGCCACTGTGAAGAGTCCCAGCCCCACCATGAACATCCTCCGCCGCCCGAACAGATCCGCCATGCGGCCCGCCAGCAGTAGAAACCCCGCGAACAACAGCACGTAAGCACTCACCACCCACTGCAAATCCTCGTCCGAAAAACCCAACTCCCGCTGGATGGACGGCAGAGCCACGATCACCACGTTCACGTCCAACACGTCCACGAACTGCGCCACGCACAATAGCGCGAGCGCCAGGTTCTTTCGGTCCAAATTTTCGCAAGATGCCAA
>JACDDK010000114.1 GCA_013817025.1 Rubrobacter sp. | reverse complement strand
CGTGGACAACAACCACCGAACCACGGGCACCTTCCAAGAATCCCAGTACAGCCGCGTGTACTCCTCGAAATCCGCGACCGTTTCGCCGGGAGCTTGCTCCAGATCCCGCCGGGAGCGGATGAAGTCGCGGGTGCCGGGCGAGACCTCGTCGGCGTAGACTTGATCTCCTAAAAGCAGCAGCGCGTCCGGCCAACTCTCCCGAGGCTCGCGCATCATGCGAAGGGCGAGAGCGTAGAGGGCGTCGCGTTCGTAGCCGCACGCGTCCTCGTCCGCCGGCAGCGTGTATGGGGTCTCGTGGGGCATCGAGATCCGGCAAGACCCAAAAGCGAGGTTGAACCCATCTTCGGGCGCGATGGTCCGTATGACGGGCGGCGGGAAACGGTCGTCGTCCCGCGGCCAGACTTTGGTTCCATCCAGCGCGACGGTGTACTCGTAGATTTCGCCAGGCGACAATCCGGTGACGCGTACGAGCGCGTAGTGGTGGCCTTCGACCTCGAAGGTGCGGGCTCGATGTCCCAGCACTTCGACCTCGCTCGCGGCGTCGGTCTCCACCCAGATCGTGGCGTCCGACTCTCCGGCGTAGCGGAGCAGGGGACCGAGGATGAGGCCGGAGATCATGAGGGGTACTCTACCCCAGCCCGGCTACCTCGCACCAGGCTGTAGCATCTTGCTGGCGCAAAACGCACCTTCAGCTATGGGCGATTAGCCTTTAGTTTTTTAGCTCTCGAACGAACAGGCGCTTCTCAAAGCGATGACTTGATTGGTTCGATAGATGGTGTAGAGGTCACGGCCATCACAAAGACGGGCGGCGGGCTCTCGGCTACCCGCTGATACCGGGTAGGGTCAGAAAAGCTCTATGCGGAAGCGGTGTTGGAGATCAAATAGTCCACCACGCCCGTCAGCGAGCCGCTCGCCTTGAATGCCGCCCGCTGAAGCTCCGCGCCGGTTCCCCGCTCAAGGATGTCCGCTATCCCCGCCAGCTCCGCTTCGCACCGCAAATCCTGGGATACGGAGCGCAACTCGTCCACGAGCGACCGGGTCATGTCGCGGGCGGTGACCTCCCGGTTGGCGGCGAAGTCGTAGAAGGTGGCATCCATGCCGAAGCGGGCGGCGCGCCACTTATTCTCGGCGGTCAGGAGCGGGTCTTCGGGGGCGTGATCCGCGGCGGTGGCGACGAGGCATTGGATCAGGGCGGCTAAAGAGACCGTGTAGGCGGCGTTCGTCTGGGCGTCCAGGGCTCGCACTTCGACGGTCCCGAACCTGGCGTGTGGCCGAACGTCCCACCAGCACCACGAGTAGTCCGGGATGCTGCCGGACGCGACGAGCGTCTCGACGTGACGCTCGAACCCGGACCAGTCGCGGAAGGTCGGCGGCAGCCCGGAGCGGGGGAAGATCTCGAATATCTTGATGCGCGTCGAGGCCAGCCGCGTGTCTTCCCCACGCCAGAACGGCGAGTTGGAAGAAAGCGCGATGAGCAGCGGCACGTACCGTGAGAGCATCCCCATCGCCCTGATAGCCTCGTCTCCATCCGGCACGGCGACGTGGACGTGCAGGCCGTATATAGCCTGCGTCCGAGCCACCCAGCCCATCTCCTCCTCGACCCGCCGGTGATGCTCGCTCTCGTTCAAGGGCTGCCCCGTGGGGTCCGAGAACGGATGTGTACCCGATGAAGCCAGCGCCACGCCTCCGCTCTGCGCCAGCCCCGCCACTTCCCGACGCAGCCCCGGTATCTCGCGTGCAAGCTCCGCCACCGTGGAAAACACCGGTGAGAGCATCTCCACGCAAGACTGCGAAAGCTCCGAGGTGATGAGTTTCGTGCCGTTGCCGGCGGCGAGCACGGCGTCCACCGCCGGAGAAAGCTCGCGAGAGTCGGAGTCGACCAACTGAAACTCTTCCTCGATCCCGACGGTATACGGCGCAGTCGCGCCGAAACTGGTGTCCATTCGGGTACTCTAGCAGTCTGGAAAGAGAAGTTTAGTCGACGCGGGACTTACGGCCCAGGGCGGCCTGGATGCGTCGGGATTCCTCGTAGTCGCGGACGGCGTCCCAGAGCTTGCCTTCGGGGACGGTGGCGTGCCAGCGTTCGGTGCGGTAACCGTAGCGGCGCTTTAACTCGCGCACAGAGTCGCCCGTGTATCGCAGGGCGTAGACGAGCTTCTTCGTTTCGTCGGTGCGGCGGGGCAGGACGTTGCGGCGGCTCTCGGTCCACCAGAATATATCGGGTCTGGGCTCCCCGGATCTCAGTATGAGTTGCGTCTCCCATTCGACCCTCAAGGAGCCCATCTCGAAAGTGCCGGGACGCACGCTCAACGGCCCCAGGGCGAACGAGTCGTCCTCGTGGAAACCGAATGTGCGTCCGAAGAGGTCGCGGGTCTTGTCGTCGGTGAGCTTCTCGTAGCGGGAGCGCAGGGCGAGAAGTTGTTCGTCGGAGTAGGCGCGTAGACCACCGGCGGTCGGTTGGCGCGGGTCGAGGCCACCCCCGCGCAGTATGGCGGCGAAGGCGGCGTGGGAGCGCAGACATCTTACGAACCAGACCGCGTATCCTCCGAGGGCGAGGGCGAGGCTGAAGATCATGGTTCCGTAGAACGCCTCCTGCGGTACCGAAACACCCTGTCCGTACACTGTCCGGTCCCCGAAAACATTGAAGAAGAGCACCACGGCGGTCGTGAGCGTTATGAACGCCGTAAACCCGACCAGCAGAAACGCCCCGAGTTTTCGCACGGGAGATGCGCACGAGGCGGCCAAGCCTTCCCAGGCCACGCGCTCCGCGCCGACGTCCATGGACGCTGTCTCTAGCTTCTCCATGAAGTTAGTATAACCGTAAGCTCGCCCTTGCGGATGGGTGAGACATCACCCGCCGAAGCGTCGGCTTCCTGGTTAGAAGTCCCATACCGGATATGCTTACATAAGCTCGTGTATCTGACATTTGAGAACGCTCGCGGTGAGACTTTTCCCCACACCCCCGAGTCCTGGGTCGAGACTCTCGACGCCGCCCGCCTCTACGGCTACGAACCGTCGAAGGCTCTCGAAGCCCCGCGTCCTGGCCAGCGCATTCCGGAAGATCAGGCGCAGTCCCTGGCCGACGCTCTGCAAACGGCGGTGCGCGAGGATTTCGGGGAGCATTCCGTCATGAACGACTTCGTGGCGCTGCTGCGCGGCGGGGGCGTCATCGTAGGGGAGTAGCCGCTTGGTTCATCGTCCCAACAGGGCGTAGTCCACGGCCGAGACTACGGCGAAGCCGGAACCGTCCCGGAGCATGTAGCCATCCTCATCCAGGAAGAAGACGTGCGTGGCTGGCACGCGCACGCCCTCGTGGATGACCTCGCCCCACTCGACCCAGACCTCTCGTTCGTCCCGCGTGGCGTCAATCACTTCGTCCAATGGACGGTCGTAGTCGCGGGTTATCACCATCGCGTCATCGTACTCCGAACGGATCTCCTCGAACGCCTCATTCAGCTTCATGCCTCGCTCCCTCCAATCTTTACGCCCTCAACCATTACAGGCTACCAGCCCGCTCTCCATGGGAGATAACGACCAACCCGTGCGTTAGACTGGCGTCGTGAGCATGAAGGTCTACAGGAGCGGGCGGGTCTCCGGTGGGGAGCGCCGCCATCGCGGGGGCGGGTTGTTGCGGAAAGTTCCGCTCGTCTTGCTCCTGTTGTTCGTTCTGTTGCTGGCCTATCTGCTGCTGCCGTTCGGGGGGAGCCGGGTGGTGCTTCTCGGGAGTGACGCACGGGCGGACGAGGCTTCGCGTTCGGATACGATAGTCGTTACGAAGGCGGGGGGTGGGATGCTAGCGGTGCCTCGGGACACGCTCGTGCGGATACCGGGCGGTGGGGAGGACAAGATCAACGCGGCCTACGCCACCGGCGGACCGGAGCTTACCGTCGAGACTCTGGAGGGCCTGACAGACCTCTCCATCGGCCACTACGTCGTGGTGGACTTCGGCGGCGTCGAGGAGATAGTGAACGCCTTCGGCGGTATCACGATAAACGTCGAGGAGCCCATCGCCTACACTTTGGAGGGCCGATACGTCTCGATCCCGGCGGGCGAGCAGGAACTGAACGGCGCCGAAGCTCTGGCCTACGTCCGCTACCGGGGCGACCCAACCGCGGACATCGGCCGCATCGGTCGTCAGCAACGCTTTCTACAGGCGCTGGCCGCCGAGGCCAAATCCCCCTCCAAGCTGCCGCGGCTCCCCGCGACCGCGAGGGCCGTCTGGCGCAACATCGACACGAGCATGAACCCCGTGCAGGCTCTACGCTTCGCCATCAGGCTGGGCCTCTCCGGCATCGGCGAGGCCGAACTCTACCCCGGCACGCCGCAATACATAGATGGCATCTCCTACTGGGTCCCGGAAGAGCAAGCCGGGGACGAAGTAGTCTCCCGGAC
>JACDDK010000113.1 GCA_013817025.1 Rubrobacter sp. | reverse complement strand
CGTCGGTCGTGCTCGCGGCTCGGGACACGGGAAAGCTGGATCGGCTGGCTCGGGAGATCCTGGCGTCCGGGGGACGGGCGCTGGTCGTGAAGACGGATGTCGCCGACCGTGAATCGGTCGAGGCGCTGGTGGCGCGGACGGTGGCGGAGTTTGGGGCTCTGGACGTGCTGGTCAACAACGCCGGGCTCGGGCTCTCGGGGCGGGTAGCGGAGGTTCGGGCGGAGGATTTGCGGTATGTGTTCGAGGTCAACGTGATCGGGCCTTTGAACTGCATCCAAGCGGCCCTGCCACACATGATCCGTGGCGGACGAATCATCAACGTCTCGTCCGTCGTCGGCAAGCGGGCCATCCCCAAAGTCGGCGGCTACTGCGCCAGCAAGTCCGCCCTGAACGCCCTATCCGACTCCCTGCGCGTCGAGATCTCCGACCGCGGCGTCACCGTCACCAGCGTCTACCCCGGCACCACCCGCACCGCCTTCCGGGACAACTCCCGCCGCACCAAAGACGAGAAACGCGGCTGGCGGCCCAAAGGCGTAACAGCCGACAAAGTCGCCGAAAAGATAGCCCGCGCCGCCGAAAAAGGCCCTCGCGACGTCTACGTTACCCTCCCCGACCGGCTCTTCATCGCAGGCCATACGATGCTGCCCGGCATCCTGGATCGGGTTTTGCGGTCCTGGGCGAAAGACTGACCCCAGGCCGTGGGTTTCGAGGACAGTGCGCTGACGCGCCTACGCCGCTACCGTGAGGAAGCCGACCGTTCGCTGGCGCTCGCACAAGAGGCCGAAGACAACGCCCGGCGCTTCTTTGAACGTCTCTTCGCGGGGCTCGAATACGTGGCCGTTATCGGGCGTCAGGCTGGCTTCGAGGTGGAGGCTGCGCAGGCCAAGGATCTCATCACGCTGCACGTCGTCGCCAGACCCGGCGTGGAGGCGCGAGTCGCCTTCGGGCTCTTGCGAGGGGCTGCGGCGGAGACTGATGAAGACCTCATGCACGAGGAGTTGAGCCGCTACAGCCTGGACCCGTCGGGCTACTCCGGTCGAATCCTCGGCTGGTCGGAGGCGGCGGGGGAGGAACCTTGCCAGACCTTTGCCGTCTACCGCGACGGTGTGTGGAAGACAAAGGGCCTGTTCGTGGCGAAAGCTCACGGCAAAGTGGACGATTCGGACGACGTGCTAAACGGCTTCTGTCTGCGGATACTGGGGCGGCTCATAGACTTGGCGGCGCTGACCGGTGGGGTGGGACGGCGGTGGGATGCCACCACCTACAAACTCCTGGATCTCGTAAACGGCGAAGAAGCGCCTGTGGAATTTCGCTTTCCGCGTTAGGGATTTTCCGAGGGGAACGTACCCCGCTCGTCAAATATCCGCACCGAACGCACTTCATACCCCGGCAGGCTTCTATGGTCGGCGGACACAAGTAGCTCGTAACCGACCAACTCCTCCAGCGCCGCCGCTATCTCCTCGTCGGTGTTGACCTTCAAAATTCCGCGAAGATCTTTGCGGTTGATCTCGTGGTGTCCGAGGTAGGAGCACAGGCCGGCGTAGAGGACGCGGGCGGCGGGGGAGAGGGGTAGCAACCAGATCTCCGGCTCGTACCAGAACTCCCCGATGCCCGCGGCGTTTTCGGGTTTCTCGCCACGGGCTTCGTGGAGGCGGATGACTTCGGGAATGGTCTCCACTAAAGGATGGTGCGGACGGTTTCCCCAACGGTTGGGGTGTGGATCTTGTGGTCCGGCGCCAGGCGGAAGGCGAGGTCGCTGATGCGCCGTTTTGAGCCGTGGACCAGGATGATCTGACGCGGCGTCAATTTCTCCGTGATGCCGAGTAAGTCCTCCTGCGTGCAATGCGCCGCGAAGCTGACCCTCTCTACCCGCCACTGCTCCTCCTCGCCCGCCGCCCGGTGGTTTCCATAAAAAGCCGCCGCGTTGGACGGCAGGATCACGGCGTTCACCGCGTTGTTCTCCAGCCGCTTGCGGTAGAACGCGCTTGCCCCGCCCTGCATCGTCACCGGCGAGGCGATAATGGCGCACGGGTTAGTAAGTATGCGCTCCCGCGCCTTGTCGTCGTTGGCGACGGCCCGGATGTTCTCGGAAAAGAACAACTCCCTCGGGTCCGAGTGCTGCAAATACGGCTTCATGTAACCGAGTTGCTCGGCGTACAGGCGTTCGGAGGTGGTGACTACCGATCCGTCCACGTAGATGAACACGTCGCGGTCGAGGCCGTACTCGCGGCCATAGTGCTTGAGTCCCAGGATGATCTCCTGCGCCTGACCCAGAGCATACGTCGGGATGAGGACCGACCCGCCACGCTTCATCGTGGTGTCGTTTATGGTGTCGACCATCGTCTTTATAGAGTCCGAGAACGGCTGCGGCCTCTGGTCCGCGAGCGTCGCCTCCATGATGAGCAGGTCTATGTCCCGCACCTCCGGCAGCTTTGCCGAGGGTATCGAGAAGTGGTCCTCCATGCAGATGTCGCCCGTGTGAAAGACCGTCGCCGAACCGGCCCGAAGCAGTACGCTCGCCGCCCCCAAAATATGGCCGCTCTCGGTGAGCGTGACGCGGGCGTCCCCGATCTCCAGTGGCTGATTGAACGGGATCGGCAGAAGCCGCTTCTTTACCTCGTGGATGGGCGCTCCGCCGGGCAGACCGCCGCCCATCGCGGCGTGATCGTTCAGGGCGGCGACGATGAGTTTCGCCGACGGCGGCGTACAGTAAATCGGTATGTTCGGCTGATCCCGCACGAGCAGCGGCAACGCCCCGCAGTGGTCCAAATGCGCGTGCGTAATGACCACTCCATCCAACCCCTGAATGGCGGCGAAGTCCGGTGCGAGCGGCCCGCGGCCATCCGGCTTGATCCCGGCGTCCACCAGCACCCGCGTGCGACCGAAATCCAACAGGTGGCTGCTGCCGCCGACCTGCCCCGCCCCGCCCAGAGCCTTGAACGACAGCGTCGGTCGCGTCCTCGGGGGAATCTCTATCCGGGTCGTCTCCGGCGTCCCATTGGTCGAACCATTTGACGCCGTTTTCGCCAGCCCGACGACCATCCTGGCCGGGCTGGCCGGGCTAGGGTTTGGGTCCGAAGCCTCCTCCACTGGCTTCTCCGACGCGCCTTTGTCTTTCGGTGTTCGAAGGTTGGAGTGGGCTTGAAGAACCTTGCCCATAAACTCCAGCAGGCGGGCGGTCTCGGCGGCGGCCTCGACGGTGCTTGGCAGGAGCGCGACCTCGTTCTTGACCGCACGCACCAGCAACTCTCCGAAGCCCTCGTCGGTGAACCGGACGTCCTCCAGGGAGGCCTGTACGCGGTCTCGCTCGGCGGCTACGCGGCCTAGCTCGTCGTGCATCTTCTCCAGGCGTTCGGCGGCGGTCGCGTAGGCCCGTCGTTCGCTACCCAGAGCGCGTTCCAGCTGCTCGCCGCGTCGGGACAGTTCCGAGACGCGCTCGTCGAGTCTCGCACGGGTCTCCGCTACCGAGGACGCTCGGGCTTCGGCCTGTTTCATCATGTTGGAGACGTTCTCGCGCTCGCCACGGAGCACCTCCACTTCGTCCGCGAGCGCCGCCGCCCGTTCGTTCGCGGTTCGGGAAGTGAAGGAGAGTTGCTCGTTATCCCGCTTCAAATCCTCCACCCGAAGCTCCAGCTCCCGGACGTGGGCGTCCTCGGTGGCCTTCTTCTCGGCCTGCTGGTTCTGTTCCTTCCAGAGTTCGATGAGTGGTTCGATCACTTCATCCTTGAATCCCTCCTCACCGGTCAGGGCCGCGAGCAAGAGCCCTTCCGTGGTGTGGGCCGCCGTGAGATCCTCGATCTTCTCGGGGGAGAATTCCTTCAAGGCGTCGAAGGTCTCTGGCGGTATCTGCTCCGCTATCGCCGTGCGAAACGCCCCCCAGGCCGCCGCGTCCTGGATAATGCGGCGGGAGATTCCTTTCAGAAGCGCCAGTCGAGCGCCGGATTTACGCGTTAAGGCGTCGGCCTGAATGCCTTTTGGGAGTAGGATCTCATCGAGACCCGGTATGTTTTTACAGAGGTCGGCGAGCGCCCGCCTCGTGTCCAGGCGGCCCAGGCGGCGGAGCAGAAGCTCTTCGGGCAACCCTTCCGGTGGCAACCGGTGGAGCGAGAGTTCCTCCACCCCCGTACCTTCCGCCTCTGTAACATCGTCTCTGGATGTGGAATTCGTCATGACGGCTCCCTCCACGAATATGAATGTTTTGTGTCGTCTTCATGTGACAAAGATTCTATCATGGGGGTTGCGGCCCTCAGACAACATCGAACGTCGCTTTGCGCTAGACTCCCCACCATGACCGAGACTCCCACAAGCCAAAAACTAAAACTCCGAGCCTACTCGCCCGGTAAATTTCCCATCCTCGCCGTCGAGACCCCGGAAGGCGAGCTACGCCTCCTCTACTA
>JACDDK010000112.1 GCA_013817025.1 Rubrobacter sp. | reverse complement strand
CTTTCAGGGCGGATGCGGGCGTACCGAGCGGGTTGATATTCTGGCTAAAGTCGAGGAAGCCTCCCGCCGGTACGCCGAGTGCGCGGGACATCGCGCCGCCGTGCGCTCCGTGGTGACGGTCTCCGGCGTGTCGGACAAAACCTTCAGCCACGACGGAGTCCCGCGTATAGCAATGCGAGACCCGCCAATAACGCGCACGTCCGGCGCATCAAGGCAACGGCGCGGCGAGCGTCTCCAGCGGTTGGTGGTCGTCCGGTACCGAGAGTCGGGCCTTCGTGGGTTGTGCCGCCGTATGTGTTGGTGCCGCCGAGCCGCAAGCCCAGAGAACCAGCGAAGGCGGCTTCGGGCCATCCGGCGTTGGGGCTGGCGGTCAGGGGGGCGAAGCGCCGGGTGGTGGCGAGGGCTACTTTGAAGTGGCCGGATGCGGCGGCCGTGGTGAGGGCGGTCAGGCGGGAAGGGACGAAGTTGGCGAGGTCGTCGAGGCGGGCCGAGGCGTGGCCGAGGTCGGTGTAGGGTGGGTGCTTGTACCCGATCATGGAATCCAGCGTGTTGATGGCCTTGTACGCTAACGCGCCAGGAGCGCCAAAGAACACGCCATAGAACATCGGCGCCGCAACGCCGTCGCTGGTATTCTCCGCAACCGATTCGATCGCCGCCCGAACGACCTCCGACTCGGAGAGACTAACCGTGTCCCGGCCAACGAAGGTTCCAACCTGGGCTCGGGCCGATTCTAGATCCCCGTTCTCCAACTCACGTTCAACGGACAGGGCGGATTCTGCTAAGCCGCGCATGGAGAGCGTCGTGGAGAGGAGTGCGACCTCCAGCGGCGTTCGCAGTCGTTGTGGGATGAAGCCAAGCACGGAGCGCGTTAGCAGGTAGGTAAGCGTGGGGAGTCCGGCGGCGATACAGATTCCAGCGGTTCGGCGAGCAGCGGCAGTTTGCAGCTTCAGGGCGAGAGGTTCGAGGGCTGAGATCGCGCGCCCCATCCAGACGGTTGGGTGCAGAGCTTCGGGCGGTTCTCCGAGGGCGTCGTCCAGGATCAGCGCGGCGACGGTCGCGGCGGCGCTCATCCCTCCCGAGGTTTCCCGGTAGCTTCGGGAGCGGGCGTGGGGCGACGCAACAGGCCGGTGATGGCTCCAACGACGCCGAGCAAGACGGCCCGCAGAACGAAGTTGGCGATGGAGCGACCGAGGTCCCGGAGCGTGGGTGGCTGGAGCGCGGCTTCGACATCGGCGGTTTTTGCCGGATCGGGCAAGGCGGCGATCTTCTCGGGTGAATCCCCCCGGCGCACGCGGCCTTCACGGACCTCCTCCAACTCGGAGTTGGAGTACGAGACTATCTTGGGGGTGGCTTCTTGGGCGTAGGTACGCATCGCGCCGGCGAAAAGCGTCGCCTGAAGCGTGGTGGAGAACAGCAAAGCAACACCGACCATCGAGGCTATGACGACGCCGCACATGGCCCCGTCGCGGGTGAGGATAGCGCGATAGGAGGCGTCGGGATCCAGGCGTGTGGGGCGCACTCGTAGGGCGGCAAGAACGGTCACGAAGACGAACGTCGCCAGGGCGAGCGAGGTGTGGTACTGGTGGATGACCGTAAGGATCCAGTCAGGTATACCCGCCGGGCTGACGGCCAGAAAATACAAATCCGCGACCAGCGCGACCACCACGGCCACTATTCCATATCGAAATTCTGTCCTACCCGGTCCCAAATCCTTCGGCTTTCTCTGAGTGGACTCTCGAACCCAGAATACAACATCGCCCCCAGACGGTCTGTGAAGAAAGTCCAGCTTTCAAGTGGCAAGCTTCTCGGCGATACGTCGTCCCCGTAGTAGGAAGAACAAACCCATCAGCACGACCGCTCCGCCGAGGACCGTTGGAAGGCCCGGTTTTTCGGCTAGGATCAGCCAGGCGAGGAGCGAGGCTATCACCGGCTCGGCGAGGACGCTGCCGGAGATCAAAGCGGTCTCGACGTAGCGCAGGGCCCAGTTGAGGACGGTGTGGCCGAGGATCTGCGGCCCGAGCGTTATGACCCACAGCCAAAACCACGTCTCGGCGGAGTATCCCCACAGCGGAGTCCCCGAGAGAAGCGCCACGGGCAGCAGCGCCACCGCCGCCGAGGTGTACACGATCACCGAGTAGTTCAACACGCCCATCCCGGTGGTGCGGGAGAAGCGCCCGATCAAGAAGTGCGCGGCGACCGTTAGAGCGCCAAGAACGGCGAGCACGTTCCCGAGGAGTGCCGCCGAGCCAGCGGTGCCGTCGCTCGCTATAACAGCGCATCCCGCCAGCGAGATCAGTATGCCGAGCAGCGAGAGCGGCGAGGTGCGTTCTCCGAGGATTGGATACGCCAGAACAGCCACGAAGACCGGCGCGGTCGAGACCAGCACCACGCTCGCGGCCACGCTCGTGTAATCGAGGGAGGAGATCCAGAACCCGAAATGCGCCCCGAGCACTACCCCTGATACAACGAGCAACCCTAAGGGACGCCCCGTCGGCAACGCTTCCCGCCGGACGACCGCAAACGGCGCGAGCACGGCCACACCGAGGACGCAGCGCCAGAAGGCCACCGCCAGCGCCGGAGCGTCGGCCAGCCGGATGAAGATCGCCGCCGCCGAGACCGCCAGCACCCCAACGGCTACCGCCGCAAGCGGCCCCCCACGCCGTGCCTTACCCGGTACCAAACCATCGCCCCCATCTCTCTCGCCAACTGTCCCCGCCGCATCCAGGCCACCCGCCACATCGGGCTCCGGTAAGCCGGCTCCGCCCAAGCACGCACCCCAACCCACCGAAAAGCGCCCACGGCCCGCACGCAGTGTAGCGGGTCCGTGACGAGCCGAACTCCGCCTATTCCCCGCTCCCGGCAAATTCCGCCGATCCGCAGCGCCGAATCCCACGTGCTAACCGCCCCGTCTTCGAGCAACACGGCCTCATCCGTCACGCCCGCACCCCGCAGTATCCGCGCCATCACCGCCGCCTCCGTCGGGCCATGCTCCCCGAGCCCGCCAGTGGGGATGATCAGGTCCACTTCACCCGCGGCGTACAACTCCGCCGCACGAAGCACCCGAGCTTCCAGCGTCCGGCTCGCTCGCCCACCCCGCAAGACCTGCGCCCCCAAAATTACCGCCACCCGGCGATCGCTCCCGGTCAACCCCTCGGAGAACTCGCCGCCCCGGTACACCCGCAGGATCTCCAACAAGCCGCGCAACAGCCCCTCGTCCGGGCTTCCGGTCCGGTACGGCTTCACCGCGACTCGCCGGCGACCAACGCCCGCGCCCTCTCCAGGTCCTCCGGCGCGTTGACGTTCATCAGCATCAGATCCGGGTCCCCGAATCCGCCAAGCTCCTCGACGTACTCCACGCTCTCAAGCCCGGCCAGAAATTCCCTCACAGCCCGTACCCGGTGGTCGAGTGCCGCGCTCACTTCCGGCAGTAGGTCCCGGTGGTACGCGGCGCAGAGCGGGTGTAGACGGCCCCCGTGAAGGGGGACAGCCGCCAGCGTCGGTGGTTTTAGACGGGCCAAGAGATGCTCGATCAGTGCCACACTCAAGAACGGCATATCCCCCGCCGCCACGAACACGAGCGGATAACGCGCCGTCGCGAGTCCAGCTTCGATACCCGCGAGCGGCCCCGCTTTTTCGGGTCGCAGGTCCGGCACGCGGCGAGCGCCGTTCCCGGCCCCGCCCTCGCTCCCGCCCACGAGGATGGTTTCACCGCACACGGTGGCGACGGTTTCGCGGGCTCGGGCGAGGATGGTCTGATCGCCGACCTGTAGCGTGAGTTTGTCGCGGCCCATTCGGCGGCTTTCTCCGCCGGTCAGGATCACACCGGATGATCGTTGTTTGTTCCTCACGGATGGGCGGCTTGGGGCGCGGGTCCCCGAAGCTCGTAAATTCGGCGTCGCAGGTTGCCTATGCGCTCGCTCTGGGGCGAAGTGTGGGCGTTTCGAGCCAGGCGTTTAGTGAAGGCGAGGTCCACCGCGGCACCGTGGACTTTGCGGACGCGCCTCCAGGTCGGCAGATGGCCCGAGAGGATCAGACGCAGGTAGTATCTCCTCCGGCGGAAGTAGGTCGGGAGGATCTCGTACTCCTCGGCACTGATAGTCCCCGCAGCGACCTCCTCGCGCAGCTCATCCCGAATAGCCCGCCGCTCCACCGCGAGCCACGCCAATATGAGCGTGATGTACGCCAGCACCACGAAGAACATCAAAACATAGGCCAAAATCCCAAAAAGCGTCGCCGTCAGGTTGAAGATCGAATGCAAAAGCATCGCCCCGCACAGCCCCATGATCGGCAACAGGATCTTGAGCGCCCTGTACCGCACCCAGGGGATCAAACCAATTCCCACCCCGATTAGCGAGGTGAACGCCGCGTGCGCGAAGCCCCCAAAGACGCGCCGCACCACGAAC
>JACDDK010000111.1 GCA_013817025.1 Rubrobacter sp. | reverse complement strand
CACCCACCGATCACCCGCGCCCCGAACCCATGCCACTTCATCGCCGCCTCCGCGAAATCCTCCGGCGCAATAGCGTCCGTAAACCGCCAATTCGGCATCTCGAACCGCCCGGCGTGTGGATACGCCCCCACCGGCCCACTCCACCGCTCCACCACCTCGGCCAACGCGGCGGGCGCGTCCTCCACCAGCGTGTGCATCACCGAGACCAGCGAGACTCCGCCGAGCGGCACCGCCTCCAGCGCCTCCGTCAGCGGGGGACCGCCGTTCCACAGCATGACTGTACCGTCCTCCGCCCGCTTGCAGCTAAAGCCCGCCCACACGGGCAAGCCCGTCGAGACCGCCTCCTCCACCGCGTAGGTCGACTGCTCGATGTCGCACAACATCTCCAGGACGATGAGATCCGCGCCAGCCTCGGCCAGCACTTCGGCCTGCTCCCGGTAGTTCGCCCGCGCCTTTTCTTCTGGCGGCGCCAGGCTGTCGTCGTTGTGGGGTTGGAAAGTCGAGATCGAACCGGCTATACACACCTCGTTCTCGGCGGCATTCTCCCGTGCCCGCCTCACCAACTCCACCGCGAGCGTGTTCAACTCCTGGAAGCGGTCCCCGAGCCCCGCAGGCTCCAGCACGTGCCGCGCCGCCGGAAAAGTGTTCGTTATGATGACCTCCGCCCCGGCCCGGATGTAATCCTCGTGGACTTCGCGCACGGTGTCGGGGTGGGTCGCCAGCGCCGCCGCGCACCACGCCACGCCGTCCATCGGCACCCCGCGCTTTTCGAGCTCCGTACCGGTCGCACCGTCGAGAATCACTGTCTCTCCGGCCTCTATCCGCCGCATCAAGTCCAATACGTTTCCTTCCGCCGTTTACCGGATGACCCTACGCTCACCCTCGCCGCTGCGCGCCCGCTCTATTATCTTCCCATCCACCGGAGCGCGCACGGCCCCGTACCGGCGCTCGGCCTCCGCCGCGAAAGCTTCGACGACCTCGTCCACGCCGCCGTCGTACCCGGCGCGGTGGAGGCTACCGACGCTGCCTGCCCGGAACGGCAGGTTCATGGCGGCGTAGACTTTTTCGAGGACGCGGGCGAGGTCCTCTTCTCCGTGGACCAGCACGATGCCGCCGACGCTCGCCGCCCGGCGGGTGATGCGCTGCGCGATCCCGACGACTTTCATCCCACCGTCGTACCCACCCACCCGGATGCTGTGGTCCCCCGGACAGAACTCCTCGCGCACCTCACCTACCTCGGCCTCCACCCCCAGCCGCCCGAAAGCCGTCAGCGCCAGCCCGGCCGCCTCGTCGTACCGCTCCCGAATACCGCACCGTTCCTCCTCCGAGACGTTGGGCCGCACGATGGAGAAGCCGAACGTCCCAACGTCCGCGGCGGTGGCGCCACCGCCTGCGGAGCGAACGAAAACCGGGTAGCCATTCTCGTTCGCGGCGCGCACGGCGTCGTCGAAGCCGGGCCGGAAGGTATCCTTGCGGGTAACGCCGACGTGGCGGGTGGACAGCGTAATAGAGACCGCCGCCGGGAACTCCCCCGAAGCCACGCCCTCGAACAACGCCCGCGTGTAACCGTATCCGGTCGCCGCGTCCTCGAAGCGACCGGGCAGTAAGAGCCGCAACGCCCTAACGCCGATGCTTCGCGGCCCGCGCCTTCCCGCCCCGCATCCGCCGGAAGAGGAAAGAGGCGACTAGCAGAATCGCCAGCGCCGCGAGCGACCACGTTACAACGGGGTTTTCAGCAAAGCCGTTCGCCCACTGTTGGGCGGCGAAGGCGAGGTCAGTGGCACCGCCCGAGGCATAGAGACCTTCGAGGGCTGAGGTCCCTTCGTAGATTATGAAGAGGACCCCTATCACGATGAACAGCAGACCGGAGATCAAGTTGGTCGTGTGCAGCCGCAACCCGCCGACGGAGACCTCGCGGCCCCGGAGCCAACGCCGGTGTCCGAGGTCGAAGCGGTCCCAGAGCAAAGCCATCACGAAGAGCGGCGCAGCCATCCCGGCGGCGTAGGTCGCCAGCAAGGCCGCGCCCGTAAACGCCGTGCCGGAGGCGGCGGCGACGGTTAGTACAGCGCCGAGGATCGGGCCGGAGCAGAAACCCGCGAATCCGTAGACGGCGCCGAGGGCGAAGGTCGAAGCTAAAGAGTCACCCTTTATCCTGCCGCGCAGGCGTTCGAGGGGACCGATGGTGAAACCGCGCCCGAGCAGTTGGATGACTCCGAACGCGATAAGGAGGAGGCCGGAGGCCAGGATCAAGGTCCCCCGGTACCCGTAGACCAGCCGACTAACGGCCGAGATCCCCATTCCAAGCGGCACCAGCGTAACCGCGAGCCCCAAATAGAAGACCACCGTCCGCCGCACCAACTCCATCCGCGACCCGAACGCATAGGCGAAGAACGCCGGCAACAGCAACGCGCTGCACGGCGAGAGCAGCGAGAGCAACCCACCCAGGAAAGAAGCGAGGTACGAAACCTCAACCACCTGAAGCCTCTTTCTCCGCCTCTTCTATGACATCCTCGAAGACTTCGAGCGTCTGAAAGCCAACGAGCGTCTGCCCGTTGATGATGAAAGTCGGTGTCCCGGCGAGGCCTCGTTCCTGCGCCTCCGCAAAGTCCGCGTTTACCGCCGCCGCGACCCGGTCGCTCTTGAAGTCTTCCTCGAACTGCTCTATGTCCAGGCCGGCTTCCTCGGCGAGGACGCGCAGATTTTCGTCGCTATAGCCGCCGCTGTTGCCCGAGGATTGGTTGTCGTACAAGAGGTCGTGGTACTCCCAGAACTTGCCTTGCTCCTGGGCGGCGCGAGCCGCCAGCGCCGCGTTCACGGACTCCTGGCCCTGGTAGGGAAAGTCGCGCCATTCGATACGGAGCGTTCCGCTCTCGACGTATTTAGAGATCAATTCCGGTTCCACCTCACGGGTGAATTTGCCGCAGAACGGTCACTGATAGTCCGAATAATCCGTCATCACCACCGGCGCGTCCGCATCTCCCAGCGTGGGATGCTCCAGCTTGCCACCCGCCTCACTCTCTCCGGCAGCCGACTCCGACTCGCTCGCTGCTTGCTCGGAGGATTTATCGGAAGTCTGCTTCTGTGGTTGCTTCGATGGCTGTTCCTTCTCGGCGGACGACGGACTCTGCGCCTGCGCGCAACCGGCGACGAGTAGTATGAACACGGCCAGCAACAAAACCTGCGGCAACGACGTTACGAGCGTGCGCGGCCCTTTTCTGGCGGGAATTCGGGGATCGGTCAACAGGCTACCTCCTTCGGGGCGTGTCCCGGAACTTACGCATGGGTAACGCTTCTGGATCATACCCCGTTTCCGAAGCGGCCCGGCAGAACACCGGAGTTACAGAAGACTCCAGCGCCCGCTTCGCCAGCGGAGGGTCGCAGATTCCGATAATCCTGACTCTCGGAAGGTAGGTGAGTAACCACCGAAAGAGGTACAGACGCGTCCGACCTCCAGGTCTTCAGAAAGAACCGTAGAGTCAGTACTCCTTAACCTCTACCACCTCGACGATGCGCGTCTGCGGCTCGCCCATCAGGGCTGGTGCTGCCTCCCGCGATGACCACACGTTGCGACGCAGCGCGGCTAGAAAGGCCTCTGCCTCGCTTGGGCTATCGAACTCAAGGTCGATAATGACGTAGTTCGGATCGTCGGTAGGTTGGAGGACTTGGTGCCGGCGCACACCCGACTGCTGTCTCAAGCCGGAAAAGCGGTCGAAGGCCTCCTTCCAAGTATCGAAGTCGCTAATTGGATGTTCGATCTGTAGGAGGTGCATCTCTTGTGCTCCTTTTCCTACGCTCCCCACTGGAACGTTTGAATACAATGTACCAAACATACGAGGATAGCGTGACTCCGAAACCCCCTGGGGTCGGAAGCACTACTCAGCAATTCTTTCCTTGAGCGTGGAATTAACGTCTACCGTGCTCAGGGTACCGAGACCCTCTTTCTTCAAAGCCTCGGTAACCGTCTCGACGGCCTTCTTTATAGGCCACATCCTCCAAGTACTTTCGAAGACTGTAAGTACCTTGTTGCCCTACCTGAGTCATGTTCGCCTCCTGAGTCTCTTCTACTTCATGTTTTCTTTAAGGGCTTCGGCGAGATGGTAGACGGGGTCCAGCTTTGCCGGGTTTTCGAGGTCCATGTAGCGAGTGAACTCCTCCTCCGAGGCGAAGTTCATCTTCTCATTGTCGCGTTTCTCGTTACCGAGCGTGGAGCGACTCCGGCCCTTGTAGTCGTGTCCCGGATAGACGAGCAGGTCGTCCGGCAGGGCGCGATAGGTGTAGTAGAGCGTATGGTACTGCCGGATCGCGTTGCCGTTCAACAGATCCGTGCGACCGCAGGAGCCGATCAAGAGCGCATCCGCCGTAATAATCCGATCCGGCAGCACGACTGTGACGAGATCTTTCGCGTGGCCCGGCGTGTGCAGGAACTTGAGCGACAGCTTGCCCAGATACAGCCGGT
>JACDDK010000110.1 GCA_013817025.1 Rubrobacter sp. | reverse complement strand
AAGCGTTTTGTTTCGGGTTCCAGGATGATCTCGACGGATTCTCCGACGGCGGAGAGTTGCGTGGATATCTCCGGCACTTGTAGGACTCCGCGAGACGCGCCAGCCGAGATCAGGATCACGGTTTCAGCCGGACTTTTTCTAGGCGGCGCCTTCGCTCTCCTCGGCGTCGGAGTCGTCTGCGGGAGCACCGGTATCCACGTCTTCGGCCAGGGGAACACCCGCGCCGCTCGGCGGGTCCACAAAGGCGTCGCCGCCATCGGCTGGGGCCTCGTCGATCTCCTCGACGTCCTCACGGAAGCTAACCTCCAGCTTGTCCTCGCGCAGCTCTTCGATGGCGATGCTCAACGGGTGCTGAGAGCGAGTGTGTACCTGCGGCCCCGGAATGCCCAGAGAGTCGTTCAGTCCGAGGGTGGCGGTGTACTCGTTGATCTGACGCGCCCGCTTGGCGCTCGCGAGCACCAGCCCGTAGCGCGAATCGACCTTCGTCAGTAGTTCGTCCACTTTAAGTTCGTTTAGCATTTTCGTCTCCTTGCTCGACAATCTCGTTGAGTATACCCAGGATATCCCGACGGGCCTGTTCTCTATCTCCGTTGACGACCTCGTGGTCGAACTCGTCCAGAGCCGCAACCTCGGTTACAGCCGTGCTCATGCGCGTCTCGACGGCCTCCGAAGTCTCCGTAGCCCGGCCCTGAAGCCGTTTTCTCGTCTCTTCGAGCGACGTCGCCCGCACGAACACCATCACGGCGTCCGGGCGACGCTCGCGTACCTTTCGCGCGCCCTGTAGCTCTATCTCCAGGATCACGGACGAGCCGCTCTCCAACAGTTCGTTCACCCGGTGCTCGGGGGTTCCGTAGAGGTTGCCGGAGTATTCGGCCCATTCGAGGAAGTAACCGGCTTCGATCCACTCCTCGAACTTCTCGCGGTCGAGGAAGATGTAGTCCTGGCCGTTGACCTCACCGGGGCGTGGCTCGCGCGTGGTGGCCGAGACCGAGTACGCAAGCTTCGGGATACTAGCGAGGGCTGCTTTTATAAGAGTGGATTTTCCCGCTCCGGAAGGGCCGGAGACGACGATCAGGCGTCCTCGCAACCGAGAACTCCTATGAGCCGGTCCCGCTGACCGTGGGTGAGGCCGACGAGGGTTTTAGAGCGGCTGACGCTGGCCTCGCGCATGAGACGGGTCACTTTGATGCGCCCCATCCCCCGCATCGCGAGCAGCATCTCCTCGACTTTGGCCCCTTTTTGCTCCTCGGTCGGGTCCATGAGCAGGTCGTAGATGTCCAAATCTCCGCTCTTCAAGGCACGCTTGGTAGCGGCGCGGGCGAATCGCACCCGGTTCGCCTCGTCGAGCGCGCTGCGGCGCTCTTGCGATGATCTCTCTGGAGCCCTCCTCAACATAGAGTGCTGATTCTACCATCCGCTTAGCGGCTTCGCCTCCCCTAAAGCCCCCGCCAGATCCCGCGCCGTAAGGCCCATCTCCCCCAGGTAAACCGCGAACTCGCCGAGTATCTCCCGAGGCTCCCGAGCGAAGCTCCCGGACCCCACCTGGACTGCCGCCGCGCCCGCGAGCATGAACTCGGCCACGTCCGTCCCGCGGGCGACGCCGCCGCACCCGATCACCGGTACCTCCACAGCCCGCGAGACTTCGTAGACCGCCCGCAATGCGACGGGCTTTATAGCCGGCCCCGAAAGCCCACCCTTCACCAGCACTCTCCGCTCGCGAGCATCGACCGTCAGCGCCGGAACCGTGTTGATAAGCGTGAGCGCGTCCGCCCCGGCTTCCTCCGCCGCCAGAGAGTTACGCAACACGCCCTCGTTGGTCAGCTTGACGAAGAGCGGCTTTCCGGGCAGCGCGTCCCGGCAGGCGGCGACGACCTCGGCGACGCTCTCCGGCCCCGCGCAGAACAAGAGGCCGCCGTGCTCGACGTTCGGACAAGACAGGTTGATCTCGACCGCCGAAACCCGCCCCTCAACCGCCATCCGCCGACACAAACCGACGAACTCACCAACAGTATCCCCCGCCACCGACATGATAAGCGGAACCCCCGAGTCGAAATTCCCGAGGTTTTGGACAAACGCCTCCAGGCCGGGATTCTGGAGTCCGATGAAATTGACCATCCCGGATGGCGTCTCGGCCACCCGCGGCGGCGGGTTTCCGGGGCGAGCCTTCAGCGTAACGGTCTTGGAGACCACCGCGCCGAAAATATCCGCGTTCGCGCTCATCACTCCAGCCGACGCGGTCCCGGCAGCGGGCAGCAACGGCGTGTGCAAGGCGATTCCGCATAGCTCCACCGCGAGGTCCGTCGTTCGCGTCACCACGCCAACGCCGCCGCCTCGAAAACCGGCCCATCCACGCACGCCCGAGCGTAGACCATCTCTCCCCCGGCCCACACCGGCACGGCGCACCCATAACAGGAACCGTTCGCGCACGCCATCCGCTCGCGCACCGCAAGTTGCGCCGGAACGACACCCGCCGCAGCGCTCCTCGCCGCCGCCAGAGTCTCCGCCGTACCACTCACGTAGATGGACTCGTAACGTGCGAGGTCCCCGACCCAGTCCAGAAACACCGCCGAACCCGTTCCTCCAGCGGTCTCGATCAACGTCGCTCCCGGAAAATTCTCTTTCAGAAATCCCAAATAAGCGCCCGATGCGGCAGCCGGAGACTCCAGATATACGTCGTGCTCGATGCCGCGCCGCCGCAGGGACCGGGCGAGGAGTTTCAGCGGCGAGACCCAGACCCCGCCCCCGACGAGCGCGACCGGTCCATCCTCCGTCACCTGAAAACCCCTGCCGAGTGGATCCGAGACGAGCAACGCCGAGCCTTCTTCGGCGAGGAGCGCGGTGCCTCGGCCCCGGACCACGACCAGAAGGCTGGCGACATCGCCCTCTTCGTAGTCGTGGGCGAAGAGCGGACGGGAGAGGAAAGGGTCGAGGCCGTGTCCGGCGGCCCGGACCATTACGAATTGGCCGGGCTGCGGCGGGTCTCCGGTCCAGAGGTACTGAATGCGGACATGATCCCCATATCTCTCGCGGCTGATGACTTCTACGGGGTGGAGCTTCACGGTTGGGTGGCGTAGAGGCTCTGGAGCGCGTTCACGCCGCCGGTGTTGCCGCGTATCTTGGATTCGACGCCTTGAACGGCAGCGGCGGCGGCGGCCAGGGTTGTTATGCAGGGAACACCGTGCATGAGGGCCTTGCGCCGGATCAAATAACCGTCCGTGCGCGCTCCCCGGCCCCAAGGCGTGTTGACGATGAGGTCCACGCCTCCCTCCTCGATCAGGGACAATACGTCCCCATCCAGTTCCCCGATCTTCGGCACCACCACGACCGAGAGCCCGTTGTTCTTGAGCACTTCCGCCGTACCCTCGCTCGCCGCCAACTCGAACCCGAGGTCCGCGAACGCCCGTGCGACGAGCACCACCGCCCGCTTATCCCGGTTGGAGACCGAGAGATACACCCGCCCCGTGGCCGGAAGCGCCTGCCCCGCAGCGGTGAGCGCCCGAGCGAACGCGCCGCCGAAACTGCGGTCTATCCCCATCGCCTCGCCCGTGGAGCGCATCTCCGGCCCGAGCAGCGGGTCCACGTCGGCGAAGCGGTCGAACGGAAACACCGGCGCTTTAACCGAGAAATGCCCGGTACGCGCCCGTCCCGGCCTGATGTCCCGCAGCTTCTCCCCGAGCAACACGCGCGTCGCCACCTTCGCCAGCGGCACCCCGGTCGCCTTCGAGACAAACGGCACCGTGCGCGACGCCCGCGGGTTGCACTCTATGACCATCACGGTATCGCCCCGCACCACGAACTGCACGTTCATCAACCCAACCACACCCACGCCCAACGCCAACCGGCGCGTGTAGTCCTCGATCCGCTCTAAAAGCGCCCGGTGGATCGTGATGGGCGGCAACACGCAAGACGAATCCCCCGAATGAACCCCCGCCTCCTCCACATGCTCCATCACCCCACCGATGTACACGTCCTCCCCATCGCACACGGCGTCAACGTCGATCTCGACGTAATCCTCCATAAACCTGTCAATGAGAGTCGGGTAGTCCGGTCTCGTATCAGCGTTGGATCTGAGATACAGGTCCAGATCGTCCTGGTTGTAGACAATCTCCATGCGCCGCCCGCCGAGTACGTAGGAGGGGCGAACGACCACCGGAAAGCCCAGGGAATGCGCCGTTGCGTGGGCTTCCTCCGGGGTGGCGGCGGCACCGAAGCTCGGGTGCGGGATGTCGAGTTCGGTGAGCAGGCGTCCGAAGCGGAAGCGGTCTTCGGCCAAGTCTATCGCGTCCGGGGATGTCCCCAGAATATTTACGCCCGAATCCTGAAGCTCACTCGCAAGTTTAAGGGGGCTCTGGCCGCCGAACTGAAGGATCACACCTTCAGGCTTCTCGCGTCGGATGACTTCCAGGACGTGTTCGGCGGAGAGCGGCTCGAAGTACAGGCGTGTGGAGGTGTCGTAGTCGGTGGAGACGGTCTCGGGGTTCGAGTTGACCATCACGGCGTCGTAGCC
>JACDDK010000109.1 GCA_013817025.1 Rubrobacter sp. | reverse complement strand
CGGGGATCTCGGGATGTCCGACGTCAAGGAGCCCGAGATGATCCGCATGAACGAGGAGATCTCCGCTCTCTCCGACGATGAGTTGGACAGGATGCTGGCCTCGCGGCTAGGGCTCAAAGAGCCTGTAGACGGCCAGGAACTCGAAGAAGCGTTGGCGCTCGTATCGGAGCCGGAGCGGGCTTCCGCCGACGGCCCCGGCGGTTTCACCGGCGCGCCGGACATGAGCCATGAGCCACGCCCCGAAGAACGAGAAGGGTAGAAGCTATCAGCCGGCGGCGCTCAGCTTTTGACCAAAGGCAAGGTCGAGAGCGTTCGTTGCGGCTGTGCGGCTAACGATGTGGTTTTCGTGAAACCGAGCGTCGTCGGGACGAAAAGCTGACGGACGATAGCTTTACTTACGGTTCCACGCGGGGGGCGGAGATCTCGGCTCGCAGGGCGTCGGATTCGGCGGTTAGTTCGGCTAGGGTTTCCTGCGCCTCGCTCATGCGGGCGTGTTCGGTGCGAACGAAGCGGGTGTAGGGGGCGATGGCCTCGCGCATCCTTTCGACGGAGCCGTTTAGCTCCGAGTCGAACTGGCGGCCCACGGCTTCGGTGAGTTTGCCGCGCAGGGCTTCGGTGCGCTCCCGGAACTCGTCGCGGGCTTTGCGGCGGCGGTTCGGGAGTATGAACAGTCCGAAGCCCGCGATTATTCCGGCGGCGATAATGCCCGTGGCGTCCAGAAAGCGGGTCGAGGCGAGGACTACGACGACCGTTCCGATGCCTACGGCGCCGATGCCGGTCGCGGCGGTCTGGGCGACGGCGTTCTGGATCGCCCCTGAGAGGTGCCGGGCTTCTTCTTCGCGGTCGTAGTTGCGGACGACCTCGGTGGCGTTCTTGCCGACGGAGTTCAGGATGCGGCCCCGGTTGTACTCGAAGTTGTCGCCGACGGCGCCTATCATCTGGTCGTCGTAGTTCGTCTGGCGGCGACGGTTAACGTACTCGACGACCGAGCGCCACTGTTTCAGGTTCCGGTCGACGAGCCAGTCGATCAGAGCGTCCACCTTCTCGTTTATGAGCGTCTCGGTGTCCCCGACGACCTCGGTCTCGAAGCGCCGCTGCACTTTGTCGCGCTGCATCAACTCGCGGAAGTTGCCGAGCCGCACGTTGTCTTCGAACCACGTATCGCCGCGCTCGCTCATCCGCAATATGATGTTGTCTATCTCGGAGATCCGGGCCTCGAAGTCCCGTTTCATGTCCTCGACGAAGAGCGAGAGCTGCGCCTCGACGTTCTTGGAAGTCTTGAAGTCCTCGGCGAGCAAGTCCATCCGCCCGTCCACCGTCCGGCTGTAACGCCGGGACAACTCTTCGACCATCCCGAGCGGACTTTCGAGCTTCAGGCGCACGCGGCCCTCCTCGTCCAACAGCCCGAAGACGTAGCTTTCGAGTTTGTCGAAGCCGCTCGCGGAGAGTAGGGCCCTGCGTTCGATCTCGCTGGTCGCGGCGGTCTTCGCTTTGGTCGCCAGCATCGCCGAGACGAAGAACAGCGGGGGCGAGAGGTCCAGCATCGAGCGGATGCCGTCCTGGACGAAGCCGCGGACCTTCTCGATGCTCTCCTCGTCGCGCAGCAGGTCGACCTTGTTGACGACAACGAGGATCTTCTTGCCCCAGTCCCGGATCATCTCCAGGTACCCGCGCTCGCTCTCGGAGAGTGGCCTATCCGCCGAGGTGATGAACAGCACGAGATCGCTCCTGGGAACGAAACCCCGGCTCAACTCTTCGTGCTCGCGGATGATCGCATTGGTCCCCGGCGTATCCACGATGGAGACCTCGCGCAAGAACTCGTTCGGATAGAACTTCTCCAGAACACTAGCCCGCCGCCCGCGCTCCGTACGGTCCTCCCCGTAGCGCAGAACGGTGATTCGGTCGGTCGTCGGGGTGACGCCCTCCTCGGAGACCTCCGCGCCTAGCAGGGCGTTTATAAAGGCGCTCTTACCGGAGTTGAACTCCCCGACGATCACGAGCATAAAAAGCTCTTCCAGATCCGCCAAAGCGCGCCCGGCAAGCTCCACGTCCTCGGGCGGACCGCCGAAGCCGCGCAGAAATTGCGCGAGCCGCTCCAAGAGAGCGCGTTCGCGGTCGGCTAACTTGCGGCGTTCGTCGTCTAGAATACGCATTGAGACACATTACACCGTATAGCGGCGAGCCGCCAATATATCCCGCGATCCGCTGCCGTCATGTCGTGGTCGGTGCCGGAGCTTCTACAACTCTGAGCCGTATTCGGCGCACCGGACGAATCCTTTGGCGGTGACCCCGGTCGCCGGTGCTAACATGTGTCTCGTTTGAGAAACCAGTTGGAGGTATTCATGCACTACAGGAAGCTTGGACGCACGGGACTCGAAGTCTCGGAGATCGGCTACGGCGCGTGGGGTATAGGCAAGGACGCCTGGCTCGGTGCCGAGGACGACGAGTCTCTGAAAGCCCTGAACACGGCCATCGACCACGGCCTGAACTTCATCGACACGGCGCTCGCTTACGGAAACGGCCACAGCGAGAGGCTCGTGGGCCGGGTCGTCAAGGAGCGCGACGAGAAGATATACGTCGCTACCAAGATCCCGCCAAAGAACAAGGTCTGGCCCGCCCCAACCGGTATCTCCGCCGACGAAGCCTTCCCGAAGGACTACGTCCGCGAATGCACCGAGCAGAGCCTGGCGAACCTCGGCTTCGAGGCTCTGGACGTGCAGCAGCTACACGTCTGGCAGGACGACTGGGTGGGGGACGGCGGTTGGCTGGAGGCCGTCGAGGATTTGAAGGCGGAGGGTAAGATCCTCAACTTCGGCGTCTCCATCAACGACCATCAGCCCGCCAACGCCATAAAGCTCATAGAGACCGGCGTGGTGGATACGGTGCAGGTGATCTACAATGTCTTCGACCAGAGTCCCGAGGACGAACTCTTCGCCGCATGTATCGAGCACGGCGTCGGCGTCATCGTGCGCGTCCCGTTCGATGAGGGTGCTCTGACCGGGACCATCACCCCCGAGACCACTTTCGAGGAGGGCGACTTCCGAAACGAATACTTCAAGGGTGAGCGCAAAAAGGAAGTACAGGACCGCGTGCGGGCCATCGTAGGCGAGTTGGGTGTGAGCGAGGACGAAATCGCCGAGGTCGCGCTGCGCTACATCCTGAGTCACCCGGCGGTCTCCGCAGTCATACCGGGGATGCGCTCTGTCCGAAACGTGGAGCGCAATATGCGTGTCGGCGATGGTAAGGGGCTGCCCGAGGATCAGGTCCAGAAGCTGAAAGCCCACCGCTGGGTCCGCAACTACTACCAGTAGATAACCGCCACTAGATAACTGTCAGGGCGCGCCGGGACCCAGTCCTGCGGCGTTTCGGGTAAAGAGGAGATTTTGCAACTATTCGGTAAGCGCCGATTCGTGGTTCTGGCTTTCGTGTTGCTGGTGGTTTTCTGGAGTTCGGCGTTCGCCGTGGTGAAGGTGGGCCTGGACTATGCGCCACCGCTGCTGTTCGCCGGGATACGGTGCATGATGGGCGGGATCTTCATCACGCTCGTCGCTTTGGTGTGGGGCGGCGAGCCGCACTTTCGGCGCGACTGGCGGATATTCCTGCTGCTGGCGGCGTTCAACGTGGCGTTCTTTATCGGTACGCAGACTTTTACGCTGCTGTACCTGCCATCGGGGATGTCGGCGGTGGTGATCTACCTTCAGCCCATCCTCGTGGGGTTTTTGGCGTGGATGATGCTCGGCGAGTCCTTGACGATCACGAAGGTCGTGGGCCTCTTGCTCGGCTTCGCCGGTATCGTCGCCGTGAGTTCCGACGGCCTGGCGGGAGACGGCATCCCGCTCGCTGGCGTGGCTTTTGGCGTGGCTTCGGCTCTCTCCTGGGCGCTCGGCACGGTCTTCTTCAAGAAGTACCAGGAGCGGGTCTCGACGCTCTGGGCGGTCGGCGTGCCGTTTCTGGCGGGCGGCGCGGCGCTCTTGGCTCTGGGACTGGCTTCCGAGTCGTGGTCCGGCATCTCCTGGGCTCCGCCTTTTCTGGCGAGCCTGCTGTACTCGGCGCTCGTCGGTACGGGGCTGGCGTGGCTGCTGTTTCTGGGGTTGGTGCGCGCTGGGGAGGCCAGTCGGGTCGCCTCGTACATCTTCTTCGTCCCTTTAGCCGCCGTCGTGATAGGGGTCGTCGCCCTCGGCGAGAGCGTGGGACCGGCACTCCTCGTCGGCGCGGCGCTGGTCGTCTGCGGCATCTACCTCGTCAACCGCCCGCCCGCTGGGAAATGACCCTCGCCCGTTGCTTCGATTGACTTCTCGCCGGGAGTTTCGACTTGTGGTGGACCTTTTGAGTTCGAGGCCGTGAATGGTGGATAGGTTTGCGGGGCTGATTGCTTGTGGTGGCGGGGTGTTTCGACTAGCATTGCCCTGTATTCCAACGGAGGAATCGTGCGGCGCGAGCACGTTGGGCCAAGAGGGATTGATGAGGAGGAATCCTCGTGAAGGAGTGGCGATGGAGCGTACCGAGTTCGTGGCGGAAG
>JACDDK010000108.1 GCA_013817025.1 Rubrobacter sp. | reverse complement strand
CGCAGTGTCTGTTTTGCGCGACAACAAGATACTGCCGCCCGTCCTCGCGGGGGTGGCTATCCTGATCTTCGCTTGGATCGTGGCCGGTTTTTTTGTGAACCCGCCGCAGGAGGAGCAAGTCTCCAACCAGGCCGAGATCGCCCAGACCGAAGACCCCAGCGACGACGCTTCCCCCGGAACCGGAACCCCGGCCCCCGAGACCGAGAACCGCGACACCGACTCCTACGCCGCCTACAGCAGCAAAGACCCCTTTCGCAGATTGTTAGATCCCGCCTCCGCCGCTGGCGAAGACACCACCGGTGAAGACACTAACGCCGATAGCACCACCGGCGAAGACACTACTGACGATGGAAACAGCGATACGGGGGACGGAAATGGGTCCGGTGCGGATGGTGGCGACGGGACCGGTGGCGACTCGGGGGGTGATACCGGAGGAGGCACAGGTGGAGGTACCGGCGGTGGTACGGGTGGCGGCGCCAACGATTCGGACGGCGACGACGTAAAAGACGGCCGGGAGAAGCGGACGGGCACGGACCCAAGCAACCCGGACTCCGACGGCGACGGTATCACCGACGGCGACGAGGACGCCAACGGCGACGGCAAGCCGGATGGTCCCGGCGGCAACGACTTGCCCGACAGCAGCGGCACCCTACCTTACTAGGCGTAGGCGCCTCCGCTGATGTTCTCTATCCTCGTGGTTTATAGTAGCGGTGATTTCACGACCAAGATGACCGGAGAGGATGTATCGCATTGAGGTTTGGCTTTTCCACGTCCGGGGAGTCGCATGGACCGGCGGAGGTTGCCCTGGTACACGGCGTCCCGGCGGGCCTTTCGTTGCTCGCGGACGATGTAAACCGTGATCTGTGGCGTCGGCAGCAAGGCTACGGTCGGGGCGGACGCCAGAAGATAGAGAAGGACGAGATCGAGTTTTTGGGCGGCGTGCGCCACGGCTACACTCTGGGCTCGCCCGTCTCCATGCTCATCCGCAACCGCGACTACGCGAACTGGGAGGCCCGGATGACCCCGGCTCCTGTCGACAAAGCCCCGGACCCGGTAACCCTGCCTCGTCCTGGCCACGCCGACCTCGCCGGGATGCGTAAGTACGCCTTCGACGACCTCCGCAACGTCCTCGAACGCTCCAGCGCCCGTGAGACGACCGCCCGCGTGGCGGCTGGCGGCGTGGCGAGGAAGCTCCTCGCGGAGTTCGGCGTCGAGATCCACAGCGCCGTGTACCGTATCGGGGCCGCCGCCTACGACAAGGAGCATGCCGCCCGCGATGCCCGGCAGGCCGACGACTCCGAGGTCCGCTGCCCGGACCCGGAAGTCTCCGAAAAGATGAAAGCCGAGATCGACGCCGCCCGCTACGCCCGAGACGCTCTCGGCGGCGAATTCGTCGTCGTGGCCGAGGGCCTACCGCCGGGCCTCGGCTCCTACGTCGACTGGCGCGACAAACTTGACGCCCGGCTTGCCGCCGCCGTCATGTCCATCAACGCCATAAAAGGCGTCGAAGTGGGCCTCGGCTTCGGGGTGGCGAGCCGTCGCTCCAGCGAGGTGCAGGATGAGATCGTGCTGGAGGACGGCCACATCGCCCGAACCAGCAACCGACTCGGCGGCATCGAGGGCGGCATGACCAACGGAGAGCCCGTTGTTGTTGGCGCGGCGATGAAGCCGATCTCGACGATAGCCAAAGCCCTCAAAACCGTGGACCTCTCGACCGGTGAGCCTTCGCGTGCCTTCCGGGAGCGGGCGGATAGCTGCGCGGTCCCGGCGGCGGCCGTGATCGGGGAGTCCATGGTAGCCGTGGTGCTCGCGGAGGCGTTTCTGGAGAAGTTCGGCGCGGACAACATCACCGACATCCACGCCGCCCACGCCGCCTACATCGCCCGCATCACCGAGGCGGAGCGAACGCCCGCAGGCAAGCCGGTGGCGAACACTCCGGGCTCGGCGCTGTAGGCTTGGAGGGACCCGTGGCCTTGATCGGCTACATGGGCAGCGGCAAGACCACCGTGGGCCGCGCCCTGGCCCGCAGACTGCGCTGGCGCTTCGTCGACCTCGACCGCGAAGTCTCGCTAACGGCGGGCCAGACGATACCGGAGATCTTCGCTACCTCCGGCGAGGAAGGCTTCCGCGAACTCGAGCACCAGGTCCTCGTAAAAGCCCTGGCCGGAGACCACGAGCGAGTCGTAGCCTGCGGCGGCGGCGTGGTGACCTACCCGCCGAGCCGCGAGAGCTTGCAAGACGCCACGACCATATTCTTGGAGGAGGACATAGGCGTTCTCTATAGCCGGACCCGAGGCAAGGGTCGCCCCTTGCGCGCCGCCAGCCGCGAGGAGTTCGAGCGCCGCTACCGGGGCCGCCTGCCGCTCTATAGGGAGGCTGCGGACCTCACGGTCGTGGTGGAGGGACGAGCGCCCGACGAGATAGCCCGAGAGTTGGCGCGTTGGTCCAGAACGTAGTCGACGTAGGCCCGGCTCCGACGTACCCCGTGGTGGTTGGAGCCGGGCTGGACCTCGCCGAAGCCGTCGCGGGCTCACGGGCACCGGGGCCAGCCGTGATCCTGACCGACGCGACCGTCGGTCCGTTGCACGCCGCGTCCGTGCGGCGTTCTTTGGAATCAATCGGATGGCGTGTCGTCGAGGAGATCGAAGTTCCCGCCGGCGAGTCATCCAAAAGCTTCGAGACCTACGCGGGTGTAATACGCCGCATCGCCCGAGCCGGGCTCACCCGCGACGGCGCGCTCTTTGCCCTCGGCGGAGGCGTCGTCGGGGACCTCGGCGGCTTCGTAGCCGGCACCTACATGCGCGGCATCGACCTCGTGATGCTACCGACCTCGCTTTTGGCGATGGTCGACAGTTCCGTCGGCGGTAAGACCGGCGTGGATCTCCCGGAAGGTAAGAACCTCGCCGGTGTCTTCGTCCGCCCGCGTCTCGTAGCCGCCGACCTGGCCTGGCTCGAAACGCTCCCGGACGCCGAGATCTCGCACGGCCTCGCCGAAGTCGTCAAGATGGGCTTCCTCGACGGCGGTGGGTTTTTCGACGCGCTCGCCACGTTAGAAGCCGCCCGCAACCGCAACCTCGATGCTCTACACTCTCTCGTCCTGCACTCTGTCCGCTTCAAGGCGGCGGTAGTCACCGAGGACGAGAAGGAGAGCGGTCGTCGCGCCATCCTCAACTACGGCCACACGATAGGCCACGGCCTCGAAGCCGCCGCCAACTACGGCCTTTCGCACGGCGAGGCCATAGCCCTGGGCATGATGGCCGCAGCCCGCCTCTCCCGCGAGAGATACGGCTTGGATCTCACCCCCGCTCACCAGAACCTTCTCACCGCCGCCGGGCTCCCGACGAGCGTCCCCGGCTTCGACACCGAAAAGGTCCTGCGAGCCATGAGCCGCGACAAGAAGCGCCGATCCAGCGGCGCGCCCAATCACCGTTTCGTACTGCTCGAAGACGTTGGACATCCCGCATGGGACGTACCCGTCACCGAAGAGGAGGTCCTACGAGTAATGGAGAGCATCGTTGACTAAGATCCTGGTCCTAAACGGCGTCAACCTCGGGACGCTCGGCAAGCGCCGCCCGGAAGTCTACGGTACCCTAACCCTCGACGACATTCACAACCTGCTCTCGAAAGAATTTCCAAACGTGGAGTTCGAGTTTCGGCAGACGGACTTCGAGGGCAAAATGGTCGGTTTTATACGGGATGGCGGCGGTTCGGACGGCGTGATTATCAACGCCGGCGCGTGGACGCACTACTCGTATGCTCTGCACGACGCGCTCGAAGCTATCTCTGTACCGAAGGTCGAAGTTCACATCTCGAACGTCCACGCGAGGGAGGAGTGGCGGCGACATTCGGTGATCTCACCGGCGGTAAACGCCGTGGTCGCCGGGATGGGCGCCCTCGGATATGTGGCCGCCGCCCGGTACGTTCTGGAGTCTTCGTCGCAGCGATGACGAAAGACTTCTCGGAGGGCGGCTGCATGTGCGGCGCGGTCCGCTTCCGGGTGCTGGGGGATCCCGAGAGCGTGCCGTACTGTCATTGCGGAGACTGCCGGCGATGGAGCGGCGCGCCGGTCTCGTTGTTCGCGGCTTATCCGGCGGAGCGCTTCGAGGCACTACGGGGCGAGGCTGAAACTTACCAGTCCTCGCCGGGCGTCCGGCGGTCGTTTTGCGGGCGGTGCGGGACTTCCTTGTTTTACGAAGACGAACGGTTGCCGGGCGAGGTGTATCCGACGGTGGGGTCCTTCGACGAGCCGGATAGGTTTCGTCCTACGGGGCATAGTTGGTCCTCTAGCGGGTATGCGGGAATGAAGATCTCGGACGATTTGCTCCATCACGACCAGAGCGCCCGGCCTCGCTAGGGTTCTCACCGGGGCCTAAAAGAGATAGGGATGTGCGATAATATCCGGGCGCTTGCGCCTTTAGAGGTGCGAGAGGGGGCGTTGCGGGGCGGCGGTGATCTAGAGAGGTTTTACTGCATGATATCCACCAGTCAGTTCAAGAACGGCGCGGCCATCCGGGTCGATGG
>JACDDK010000107.1 GCA_013817025.1 Rubrobacter sp. | reverse complement strand
CGTGCCCACCACCCCCATCCTCACGTGGTCCGACCGCCGCGCCGCCGAAGCCGCTGCAGAGCTGAGATCCCGGCTAGACGAAGAAACCATCCACCGCCGCACCGGATGCGTCCTCCACTCAAGCTATTTGCCCGCCAAACTCCTGTGGCTAAGCCACGCCAACCCCGAAGCTTTCGGGAAATCCGAACTCTTCCTCTCTCCCGGCGAGTACATGTACTCGAAACTCTTTGGCGAGGCACGCGTGGGAACCTCGATGGCCTCGGCCACCGGCCTTTTCAACCAGAACGAGAAACGTTGGGACGAAGGGGTAATCGCGACGCTCCCCGTCAATGAAGACCAGCTCTCGGAGATCTCCGACGAGCCGTCGCAGGGCTTAGTCGGGAAATGGGCGGAGCGATGGCCGACCTTGAAGGACGTGCCGTGGTTTCCGGCGGTCGGGGACGGCGCGTGCTCTAACATCGGGAGCGGATGCGTGACCCCGGATCGGATCGCCCTGATGGTCGGCACCAGTGGCGCGATGCGCGTCCTCTGGAGAGAGGATCACGTCGAAGTACCACCCGGCCCCTGGTGCTACCGAGCGGACTCGGATCGCTTCGTCATGGGCGGCGCGCTCTCCGACGGTGGCAACCTCGTCGCCTGGCTGCGCGAAACCCTACGCTTACCGGACGAAGAGCAAACCGAGAAGAAACTAACCACCATGAAGCCCGACGCGCACGGCCTCACTTTCCTGCCGCTGCTAAACGGGGAGCGCGGCCCCGGCTGGGCCGACAAGGCCAACGGCACCATCGCGGGCCTCTCCATGAGCAGCGGCCCCGTCGAGATAATGCGGGCGGCTATGGAAGCCGTAGCCCTGCGCTTCGCCTTGATTCAGGAGACGCTGGACGGAGTCTTCCCTGGCGACAAGGAGATCATCGCCAGCGGCGGCGGCCTACTAAACTCCCCCGCCTGGACCCAAATAATGGCCGACGCCCTCGGACGTCCCGTCACCCTCTCCGGCGTACAGGAAGCCTCCAGTCGAGGCGCGGCCCTTCTAGCCCTCGAAAAACTCGGCACACTAAAGCTAGAGGAAGTCGAAGCCCCACTCGGCGACACCGTCGACCCCGACCCACAAGCCCACAAAACGTACCGGGCGGCCCTACAGCGCCAGCGCCAACTCTACAAAGTCGTTTTGGAGCAATAAGACGAAGCAAAGGGACGGACCCGAAGGCCCGTCCCCGCTTTTCAAACTAGAAGCCGACCGCTCGATTTACCGCTCGTTCATCGGGACGTAGTCGACCGTTCGGGGGCCGGTGTAGATCTGGCGCGGGCGGGCTATCTTTAGCTCCTCGTCTTGCATCATCTCCATCCACTGCGCGATCCAGCCGGGAGTCCGGCCGATGGCGAACATCACGGTGAAGGCGTCGGCCGGGATGTTCATGGCCTCGTAGATAAGCCCAGAGTAGAAGTCCACGTTCGGGTAGAGCTTGCGGCTGGTGAAGTACTCGTCGTCCAGGGCGTGCTTCTCAAGCTCGATAGCGATCTGGAGCAAGGGGCTCGGCTTGCCCGTGGCCTCCAACACCTCGTCGACGTGCTTGCGGATGATCCTGGCGCGTGGGTCGTAGTTTTTGTACACTCGATGCCCGAAGCCCATGAGACGCTCGTTGCCGTCTTTCACGCCCTGCAGGAAGTCTGGGATGTTGTCCACCGAGCCGATGCGCTGGAGCATCCGCAGCACCGCTACGTTGGCCCCACCGTGCAACGGGCCGTAAAGTCCGGCGACCCCAGCGGCCACGGCGGAGTACGGGTCCACCCGCGAGGACCCGACGACCCTGACGGCGGCCGCGGAGCAGTTCTGCTCGTGGTCGGCGTGCAGGATGAAGAGCACGTCCAGAGCTTTCTCCAGGCGCGGGTCGGGCTCGTACTTGGGTTCGGCCATCTTGAAGAGCATGGAGAGGAAGTTGCCCGTGTACGAGAGGTCATTATCCGGGTAGACGTAGGGCATCCCGAGCGAATGCCGGTACGCGAAAGCCGCTAGGGTCGGGACTTTCGCTATCAGCCGCACCGCCGTGACATGCCGCTGCCACTCGTCGTCTATGTCGGCGGCTTCAGGGTAGAACGTCGAGAGCGCACCGACAGACGCGAGGAGCATACCCATCGGGTTCGCGTCGTGGCGAAAGCCGTTCATGAAGTCTTTTATGTTCTCGTGAACGTAGGTGTGGTGCGTAACCTGATAGACCCAGTCCGCGAGCTGGTCCTCGGTCGGCAACGCGCCGAAGTTCAAGAGGTACGCGACCTCCAAGAACGTGGACTTCTCGCACAACTGCTCGATGGGTATCCCACGATGCTCCAGGATGCCCTTCTCGCCATCGATGTACGTGATGGCGCTGCGGCAACTAGCCGTATTGGTGAAGCCGGGATCGTAGGTCATCAAACCGAAATCGTCGTCGTCGGTCTTGATCTGACGCAAGTCCAGCGCCCGTACCGTGCCGTCGTTTACCTCTACGTCGTAAGACTTGCCCGTGCGATTATCCGTAATGGTCAGACTGTCACTACCCTGCTCCGTCTCGACTCCACCGTCCACGCTCTGAGACTTTTCAGTCAAAGCCGCCCCTTTCTCGAACTTTTATAGGCTCATTATATGTTCTTTTCATATAGATGCTTTCCGAAAACCCGGTTGGACGTTCCCGCCGCCTAATATATACGGTGCATACGTGCCTGGTCAAAGACAGCCCTCCAAAAAAGAAGCCGAGCGGCCGGGAAGGTGGCCGCCCGGAGAGGCGAGAGGAACCCGTGGATGGGAAGGATGGGTGATGCGGGCTCCTATATTGGTTATCGGCCAGCGTCCGGAAAACTTTAGCGCGAAACCGCTACGGTTGAGCCGCGTATGAGTCTTTGAAGGTCGGAGAAAAGGAGCAGGCATGGACAGAGATTCAGCGAACTACGGTGTGCAGCGGGAATACGGAGTGTCCAGCGGTCCCTACCGCAGCGGGATGATGAGCCCGGCGGACGAGCGGTCGTGGTCGGTGCTGGCTCATTTGAGTACGTTCTTGAACTTGTTGACTTTATTCCTGGTGCCGGTTGGGCCTTTGGCGGCGGGTGCGATCTGGCTGTTCCAAAAGGACCGGTCGCCGGTCGTGGCCTCGCACGCGCTGCGTTCGGTGGTGTATCAGGTGGCGTGGCTGCTCGCGTTCTACGTGGGATGGGCGATTACGGGATTTCTGACCGCGTTCATCGTCGGGATACTTCTGTGGCCGGTTATGTTGCTCGTGAGCGCGGCACCATTTGTCCACGCCGGAATCTCCGCCTACGACGCCTGGAGCGGCAGACACCGCTACCTCTAAATATATGCGCGGCGCAGGCGTTGGTCTGCAGCAGGTCAGAGAAGTCACGTCCGGGTGTCATGGCTTTGGGGTTTATCTCGGTTCGAGCACGGCGAGCAAATCGCCCGGTTCGACGTTCGTGCCTGAAGAAACGGCGAGCCGCTCGACGGTACCGTCTGCCGGGGCCCGGATGGCCGACTCCATTTTCATTGCCTCAATCGTTCCGATTTCCTGTCCGCCATCGACGTTTTCGCCCTCACTGACGGTGAGCGTAACTACCCCGGTCATCGGTGCGGCAATGTGGCCCTCGTTGCTCGAATCCACCCTCTCGCGAGCCGGGATCTCGGGTTTAAGCGAACGATCCTGCGCGTCGATTGGCCGGGGCTGCCCGTTTAGTGTCACCATTAGTGTCCGGATGCCGAGGTCGTCTGGGTCCGTGATGGCTTCTAGCTGGATGTACAGACGGACTCCGGGCTCAAGGTCCACCGCCAATTCGTCGCCGGGCTCCAGACCATATAGGAATGCCCTCGTGGGAACGACCGAGACGTCACCGTGGCGCTCCTGGGCCTCTTTGTGTTCTTTCGTCGGACCCGGCAGGAGCAGTTCGTTTAGCGTCGCTCGCCGCTCGGGTCCGTTGAGTGCGGCGAGTTTGGCGTCTGAAAGCTGCTCGTCTTCCGGTGGGCTATCACGTTCGGCGAGAACCCCGGAGCGGAACGGCTCGGGCCAACCGCCAGGCGGCTCTCCCAGTTCGCCACGCAGGAAGCCGATAACGCTATCCGGCAGGTCGTAGTCGCCGGGATCCGCGGCAAGCTCATCGAGGTCTATCCCTGCGGAGAGCATGTACAGAGCAAGGTCCCCGACGACCTTGCTGGTGGGCGTTACCTTGACCAGCCGCCCCAGCAAGGCGTCACAGCGAGCGTAGAGGTGCTCTATCTCTTCGAAGCGTTCGGCGAGCCCCAGGGCCGTCGCCTGCTGGCGTAAGTTGGAGAGCTGGCCGCCCGGTATCTCGTGCCGGTAGACGGTGCCGGTTGGGGAGCGCAGCCCAGCCTCGAAAGGCGCGTATAGCGTCCGTACCGCTTCCCAGTAGGGTTCCAGGTCTCCCAGGGCGTCGAGCGAGAGGCCCGTGGTCCGCTCCGTGTAGTCGGTCGCAGCAACGATCGCGGCGAGGCTCGGCTGGCTGGTCATGCCCGAGAGCGGAGCCGCCGCGCCGTCTATCGCGTCCACGCCCGCCTCGATGGCCGCCAGGTAGGTCGCGAGTTGCCCGCCACCGGTGTCATGGGTGTGGAAA
>JACDDK010000106.1 GCA_013817025.1 Rubrobacter sp. | reverse complement strand
CCGACGGGTTCGGGCAAGTCGACGACGCTCGCGTCGATGATAGACCGCATCAACGAGACCCGCAGCGAGCACATTATGAGCGTCGAGGACCCGATAGAGTTCCTGCACAACCACAAGAAGTGCATCGTCAACCAGCGCGAGGTCAACCAGGATACCAAAAGCTTCGCGCAGGCCCTGAAGCACGTCCTGCGTCAGGACCCGGACGTCATCCTCGTTGGCGAGATGCGCGACCTCGAAACCATTCAGTTGGCGATCAGCGCGGCGGAGACCGGACACCTCGTGTTCGGGACGCTTCACACCCAGGACGCTCCGCAGACCGTGGACCGGATCATCGACGTTTTCCCGTCGGAGCAGCAGGCGCAGATACGCGCCCAGCTCGCCAACGCGCTTCAGGGCATCATCACGCAGACGTTGTTGCCCAAGCGGGATGGAAAGGGCCGGGTCGTGGCCTGTGAGGTACTGGTGCCGACGGCGGGCGTCCGTAACCTCATCCGCGAGGGGAAAAACCATCAAATCTACTCGGCCATGCAGACCGGCGGGAAGTTCGGGATGCAGACGATGGACGCGGCGCTCGTGGAGTTGATGCGAACGGGTGCCATCTCCCGCGAGGAGGCCGAGAAGCGCTCGAGCAACCCGGAGGAGATGCACCGTCTGGCGGGAGGCTCGATGAACGCGGCAAGCAGCGGAGGCGGGTACGCCGCCATGCGGAGATAAGGGAGGCTTTTGAATGGCGGTATTCGCGTACAAAGCCCGCAGTCGGCAGGGCGAGATCCTGCAGGATAAGATCGAGGGCAGCGACCAGATGGCCGTCGCCTCCGAGTTGCGCCGGCAGGGTCTGCTCGTCATCGACATCAAAGAGCAGGGCGCGGCCCAGAAAGACCTTCTCGACCCGTTCAAGAGCGTCAAGCTCAGCGATCTCGTAATCTTCACCCGGCAGTTCGCCACCATGATAAACGCGGGCCTGCCAATAGTTCGGACGCTGTACATACTCTCGGAGCAGACCACGAACAAGAAACTTCAGGGCGTCGTGGTGCTGGTACGCAAGGACGTGGAGGCCGGACTAGGGCTCTCCGAGGCTCTAGCGAAGCATCCGAAGGTCTTCGACAAGTTGTACGTGGAGATGGTGCGGGCCGGTGAGATCGGCGGCATTTTAGACGGGGTCTTGCAGCGGGTCGCAAGCCAGTTGGAGAACGACCAGGAGCTTCGCCGCAAGGTGAAGAGCGCTATGACCTATCCTACCGTGGTCCTGATCATCGCGGTTCTCGCGGCGTCGTTCATGCTCATCTTTATCGTGCCGATCTTCGCCAAGATGTTCGAGGATCTCGGCGGCACCCTGCCGCTCCCGACGCGGGTCGCGATGGGGGCGTCGAGTGTCCTGACGAGCATATGGGGCGTGTTCTTGTACGTGGGTCTGGGGCTCGGCATCTTCTTCTTTCTGCGTTGGATCAAGACGGAGAGCGGCCGGAAAGTGTGGGGCCGGGTGGTGCTGAAGATGCCCGCGAAGATCGGGGACGTGGTTCAAAAAGTCGCCCTGGCTCGTTTCGCGCGCACGTTCGGTACGTTGAGCGCGGCTGGCGTGCCTATCTTGCAGGCGTTGGAGATTACCGCTACCTCGTCGGGCAACTGGGTCATAGAGCGGGCGCTGCTCAGGAGCCGGGACGCCATCCGCGAGGGCATCCCGATCTACAAGCCGCTCGAAGAAGAGTGGGTCTTCCCGCCGATGACCACGCGTATGGTCGCCATTGGCGAGGAGACTGGCGACATCGACGGTATGCTCATAAAGATCGCGGAGTTCTACGAGTCCGAGATCGACGCGACCGTCAAGGCGCTGACCTCGATCATCGAGCCGTTGATGATCGTGGTGGTGGGTGGGATAGTCGGTGGCATCATCGTGGCGATGTACCTGCCGATGTTCAAGATCTTCGAACTGATCGAGTAGGGATGTTCCCCGCCGCCGTGGATACCACCGGTCGGGTGGAGAATGACCGCGTTGTGCGCCTTATCGAAACTTATCGCGATACCGGTGACCAACGGGCCATCCGCAAGCTTTTCGAGGTTCACGGTCGCATCCTGAACCATATCGTCCGGCGTTACTCCGACTCGTCCAACGAGTCCTACGAGGACCTCCTTCAGGTCGGATACGTCGGTCTGGTAAAGGCGGTAAACGGTTATAAGATGGACTCCACGGCGAAATTTAGCTCTTACGCCTACTCGATGATCGACGGGGAGATCCGTCACCACTTCCGGGACACGGCGCTTGTCAAGCGCCCGCGGTGGGCGCGGAGTCTGTACTCGAAGGTCTCCGAGGCGACTGTCCGTCTTACGGCGGAGCTTGGCCGTCCGCCGCTGGTCGAGGAGATCGCACAGGACGTTAACGTTACGACCGAGGGTGTGTTGGAGTTGATGAAACTGTTTTTGGACACCAACGTGGCCTCGCTGGACGAAGAGAAAAACGACGAGGACGGCGCGGACGTATCCGCGATCAAGAACATCCAGTACGAAGCTTTTTCGCTACCGCTGGAGGATAGGATCCAACTGGAGCAGGCCCTCGAATCACTCTCCGAAATCCAAAAACAAGTCGTCGACCTGTTTTTCTACAAAGACCTCTCCCAGACCGAGATCGGCACGTTGCTAAAACTCCCGCAGCGCAAAGTCTCCCGCATTATCGCCGCCGCCACAAAATCCCTGCGCGGAACTCTCGGCACCCGCAAATAACGCCCGCCGCAACGCCGCTTTCTGTACAATAACCGCCGCGTATAGGCATCGAGAAGGGTCGCAGTGGGTTTCTTTAACGAGCTTGAAGATCGAGTCGTCGGTGCGCCGTCCATCCTGGCTGCGGACTTCGCGCATCTGGCCGACGAGGTTCGGCGCGCACGGGACGGTGGGGCCGAAATGGTCCATTTCGACGTGATGGACAACCATTTCGTCCCGAACCTCACCGTGGGCCCAGCCGTCGCCGCCTCCCTCGCCGCCGCCACCGACCTGCCGATCAACGTCCACCTGCAAGTCACCAGTCCCGACAACCTCATACCGGCGTTCGCGGAGGCGGGCGTGGCGAGCATCTGCGTGCATCCCGAGATCGTCACGCACCTGCACCGGACGTTGGAACTCATCGAAACCAGTGGTTGCGAAGCCGGCGTCGCCCTCAGCCCGACCACGCCGCCGGAGGCTATAAAGTGGGCGCTGCCGCATCTGGACTTCGTCATCGTTATGAGCGTGGACCCCGGCTTCGGGGGACAGTCGTTCATCCCCGAGATGGTGGACAAAGTGCGTCGTTTGCGAGGGATGGTGGGCTTTCCCATCGCCGTGGATGGTGGGATAGACGCATACACCGCGCCCGTCATGGTAGAGGCGGGGGCTCGCGTCTTGATCGCCGGATCGGCCGTCTACCGCGGGGACCCGGCCGTGGAGATGCGGAAGATCATCACCGCCGGCCGGGCCGCCACCGCGTAGCGAATTACGGGTTTCGCCTCACGCTCGAAGCTGCGTCCCGTGCGTCGGTTCACCGATCCATCCTTTCGTGCTACAGTCGCGGCGGAGCCGGGACCCCGGCGAGGTTAGCGAAAGGAACTTTGGTAATAATGGACATCGCGGTATTGGCCCAAATCATATCTCCGCTCGCTACGTTCGTGGTCGCGGCGGGCATTCTTTATCAGGGGCGGGAGGCACGGCGGGCGCGCGACGACGAGGACCGGCCCCAGATCATCGTGGACACCGACTACACCGGGCGTTTCACCACGAACATCGTGGTGCGTAACATCGGGCACGGCACGGCCAAGAACATCACCTTCGAGTTCTCGGCGCCTCTCGCAACCACGAGCGGTTACGATATTACCGAGCTGCCCTACTTCAAGCACGAAATAAACTTTATGGCCCCGCAGACGGACCTTCCCTCTGTTTAGGACTCGTACCAGAACGTGGTGCGAAATATGAAGGAAAAGGGGCTGACGGACGGCATTACTATCACCTCCAAGTATCAGGACCGCCAGGGCGAGCACTACGAGACCGAGTGGACGATAAACCCTCTGTTGCTCGAAGGCAGCGGGTACTCGGACTACAAGGGCTACGAGGACCAGGTACAGGCTCTCGAAGACCAGGCCCGAGCCTTGGAGAAGATCTCCGGCGACTTGGAGAAGATCAAAACCGTCATGAGCCGCCAGGAACAGCCCGTCGGCGGTAGCCCGTCCTGACACTGCCCGTAACGCGCTTACTTGTTGGCATAACCTCCATGTGGTAATTTTCGAGCGTAGCTTTCGGGGGCGGGTGTAATTCCCGCACCGGCGGTGACTCCGAGGGAGTGTTCTCCCGAGGACAGCCCGCGAACCTCCAGGAGAACCATCTGGGGGTTGAGCCGGTGAAGGTTCGCAACGAACCGTATTCCGGCGCCGACGGTAAGAGTCCGGATGGGAGAAAGGAACACTTGGCAAGCGAAGCGCTAATGGAGCGCGCCCGCGAGTTGGCGGAGCGCGGTCGGTACACCGTCGCGCCTAATCCACTGGTAGGAGCCGTGATCTCGCACGGCGATAAACCCGTCGGCGAGGGGTTTCACGTCCGCGCCGGCGAGTCCCACGCCGAGATCCACGCCCT
>JACDDK010000105.1 GCA_013817025.1 Rubrobacter sp. | reverse complement strand
GCCGAGGACTTGTGGGCTCTGGGCCACAAGCAGGAACCCTGGGGGGCCATGTTCAACATGACCGTCCTCGCCATGAAAGGGTCCAGGGTCCGCAACGCCGTCTCCGCCCTGCACGGCGACGTCTCTCGCGAGATGTGGAGCTACCTGTTCGAGAACAGCAATCGGCGGGAGGCTCACGAGCCCATCACCCATGTCACCAACGGCGTACACACTTGGAGCTGGCTCTCCCCGGAGCTCGCCGACCTGTTCGAGAGATACTCAAACGGACGTGCTTGGCGCGAATCCACGCAGGACCCGACGGCGTGGTCCTTCGTCGAGGAGATACCGCCCGAGGCGTTGTGGGAAACCCACAACGCCGTCAAGCGCGGGACCGCCGGGTTTCTGAACGACCGCCTGCGCCTGCAGCGCGAGCGCAACGCCCAGGCACCACCGCGCGACCTCGATCCGAACGTCCTGACCATCGGCTTCGCGCGGCGTTTCGCCACCTACAAGCGGGCGACGCTCTTGCTGTCGGACCCCGAGCGCCTGCGCCGCATCGTCACGGACGCCGACCGGCCCGTGCAGTTCGTCTTCGCGGGCAAGGCGCATCCAGCGGACGAGCCGGCCAAAGAGTTCATCAGCTATCTGTACGCCGCGACGGACGAGTTCGAGGGGCGTTTGATCGTGCTGGAGGACTACGACATGAACGTCGCCCGTCACCTCGTACAAGGCGTGGACGTGTGGCTCAACAACCCGCGCCGACCTTTAGAGGCCAGCGGCACGTCCGGCCAAAAGGCATCGCTCAACGGCGCGCCGAACCTCAGCGTACTCGATGGTTGGTGGCCCGAGGCGTACAACGGCAAAAACGGTTGGGTTATCGGCGAGGAGAAAGAATACGCCTCCGAAGAAGAGCAAGACACCGCCGACTCCGTATCCCTTTACACTACGCTGGAGAACGATCTAGTCCCGCTCTACTACGCCCGAAACGAGTCCGGCGTCCCCGAAGGCTGGGTAGAGGTGATGAAGGAATCCATCCGCACCATCGCCCCACAGTTCAGCACCCAGCGTATGGTCCGCGACTACGTCCACAAGCTCTACGTACCAACGGCCACGACGACCAGCGGGGTGCGTCGATAGGAATGGAACAAGCCCGTGATTTAACGGACTCGGCAAGACGCATCAACGTTGATGCGCCTTGCGTGGTCGATCTTCAGGTGTCGTCTGTGGCTTCCCGCAAGGGCAGCAGGCGGTCGCGGAGGCCCGAGAGCCACAGGGAGATGTCTTTAGAGTTTGAGGCCCAGACCAGGAGTACGGCCATCACGCCGTAGATGGGTAGGTGACCGATCAACTCTTCCCACGAGAACAGTGTGAGGGTCAGGTTGATCGGGAACCACGCGATCACGACGACCTCCCGCACGAAGATTCCGAGCGCGATCCAAAGCCCAACACCCAACTCCACCGCCCCCGCGCACAACACGAACGTCTCATCCGAGAGCGGTATCCCGAGAGCCCCCGTAAAGTTGAGCGGATAATCCCCCAAAAACGAGAGCCCTAGCGGAATGTTGGCGAATTTCTCGGTAAAAGCCACGATAGCGAGACTAGCGCCTACTCCGATCCTCACGGCCGGCACGGCGTAGCGCGAGAGCCGCGCCGGTGGCTCCAAGCGCGGAAACAGCAGCCGGTCCACGGACAAAGGCCCCCGCCCCGCCAGCAAAAAGAACCCCGCAAACCCCAAATACAACACGTTCTCCAACATCGGTTCCAACCCTACGAGAAAGATCCCCCCGAACCACAACAGACCCAAAGCCGCCGCTGCGATGCGCGTCAGGCCGCCGTAGAACAGGGCGAGCGCGATGCCGGTCTCCGCGAGGCCCAGGAAGTTGGCCCAGGCACCCGGCATCGCATTGTCCGGCGAGAACAGAGTCCCCTGCACACCGTTGACTAGTAGCGGCACCGCGACGTGGATACCCAGGATCAAGGGCACGAGCCCGTACAGCAGGCTCCTGTGCCCGTCCGTCGCCCCGAATGCCTCCGGCCCCGGCACGAAACTCCGGCCCCGCGCCCGCCACAGCAACCCGCCCGCCGCCGTCGCCAGCAACACCGCCCCGAGTAGCGCCAGCGGCAGCGGTTGAAACATCAGGTCCCACCGCAACTCGCCCCCAGGCTCCTTCACGAACCACTTTTCGTGTGCAAACGCCGGTGTCGCCACTACCACGGATGAAACCACCAGGAAAATACCGAAGAAAAACCACGACCATCCACGCACCATAAACATCGCCCCTTTTCGGGAAAAACCACCGCCCGTACCATGACAGGCTTTTAACTCTGATACTACACCCGCAAGCTCACCCGCACGCCCTTTCCCGTGGCAGTTTTCACCACAGCGCCCGGTTGCCCGCCACGCAAAAAGATCAACGGACAAACCATTATTAAGGAGTGCGATAATCGTGTTCCGCAACACATTGGCTAGGGATGCTTCACAGGCTTCACATCCTGCAGAGGATGTGGGTCGATCTCGACTAACTATGCCGCTGGCCGGAGATCTCGCCCGTCTCTTCTTCCAGCATCGCCCGCAGGTGCAGGCTCACCCATGTCCGGTACGGGCGCCAGCCTTCGGCTAACTTTCGTAGTTGTTGCGGCTCCGGCGGTTCGTCCAGCCCGTAGGCCAGTGCGACGGCTCGGGCCAGCCGAGGCTCGTTCTCTGGTAGGTGATCCGGCTCGCCAGCGCCGCGCAGCAGGATCAACTCCGCCGAGAATGGACCGATGCCGGGTACCGCCTTCAGCTTCTCCAATGCCTCCCCGACAGGTAGCGAACGAAGATGATCCGCATCCAGTTTCCCTTCCATCGTAGCCCGTCCGAGGCTCCGCAGATACTCCACCTTACGCCCGAATAGCCCCGGAAACTCTTCCAGCTCCGCCAAACGCGCCGGGTTTGGGAAAGCGTATTCCGGCTCGCCATGAATTTCGACGGAAGGCCCAAGCTGCCTCGCCATCCGAGCTTTGATACCGGCCGCCTGCGCGATGCGGATACGATGACCGATGAGCGCCCACGCCGCCGCCTCATAGGGCGAGTAGAAGCACACTGGTCGCAACCCAGGATACCGTGCCTGTAGCCAGCCCACGATCGGGTCCCGCTCCCCAACATTGGGGAACTCACTACCATCCACGTCAAGCGAGAGTATTCGCTCCACCTGCAGCCGTACTATCTCGGAATCCGCCTCACCGAATAACTCTCCAACTATCGTTTCACCCTCGGAGCGTACACAGACCCCAACGGCTTCCTCACCACCAACGGCTACGAAGGCCATGTGCAGGTGGCCCGCCTCGTTCCCCTCATATGCGGCTGGAGCGAACCCCTCAAGAAACCTTACGCTTGCGGCAAGCGAATACGGTCCTGCGGGACGCAGCTCGAACTGCCCCTCAGCCATCGTGAACGGTGATCGCGTAGCCGTCGGGATCCACGAACGTGAAGGTGCAGCCGAACGGTCCGTCGAAGGACCCCTGGGCTATCGGGACACCAGCTTCTTGCAGCGAATCATGCAGTTCTTGTGCGTCGTCGCATCTAATCCACAATGCCACGCCCCACCCGAGTCGTTCCACCGCGTCCAGATCCACTACCGGCTCACGCACCGCGAACGGTATGGGCTCGGTACGAAATACGACCGCGTGAGGTGGCCCTTGCGGATCAACCTCAAATCCTAACCGTTCAGTATAAAAACGTTTGCTGGCTTCGAGATCCCGCACCTGAAGCGCCGCGAAATCCACACCCACAGCCTTAGCCATCAAATCTCCTCCTTGATAGAATTATCAATGTCCTGATATAATATCAATGTCCTGATAATATCTCAAGAGGTTTTTATGGAAAATAGGAAAATATTAGAGGATAGGGTTGGGTATCAGCTAAAGCGGGCGGAGCACGCGCTGCGGTTGGAGATGGATGTTTCGCTGCGCGAGCTCGGGTTGACTACGCCGCAGTACGCAGCTTTGAGTGTGCTGGGCGACAAGCCGGGGTTATCGGGGGCGGCGCTGGCGCGGCGGTGTTTCGTGACGCCGCAGACGATGAATCAGATCCTCGTCAAGCTCGAAGGCGCGAGGTTTGTGGAGCGCCAACCGCACCCGGATCATGGCCGCGTGCTGTCGGCGTACCTGACGAAGAAAGGGGCGAGACGACTCTCCTCGGCGCACGAAAAGATCGAGGTCGTAGAGGAGCGAATGCTCGCCGAGCTGGGGCGCAAGAAACGAGCCCGACTGCTGGACGCCCTGCGTAGCTGCACGGAATCTTTGGAGACCGAAAAGGCGGCCCCGATGGTGTGAGGCAACGAATAGAGAGGCGTCCCCATACGGGACGCCTCTCTTCTAGTCACTGATGTACAGAAAACTTACGCCACGGGCTGCTTCGTCTGGAAGGTAAGTCCATCGCTGGCACGATCCACGACGACGGTGTCGCCGGGGTTCGACTCACCACCAATAATGCGGCTGGAGAGCGGGTTCTCGATGTAGCGCCTTATGGCTCGCGCGAGCGGGCGTCCGCCGAACTTGGGGTCGTAGCCTTCCTCGGCCAGGAACTCCTTCGCCGCGTCGGTGACCTCCACGCTTACGCGCTGGCTTTCGAGGTGCTTGTTCAGGCGGGCGAGCATAATGTCCACTATCTTGAGCACGTCCT
>JACDDK010000104.1 GCA_013817025.1 Rubrobacter sp. | reverse complement strand
GCGGCGGTCTCGGCGAGCATCTGACGCTCCTGGACGATGTAGCGTTCGATGGCCTGTTTGAAGGCTGGGTGCCGGATCTCGTGCGCGCTAAAGGTAATGGACGGCAGGAAGCCTCGCGCCAACTTGTGCTCGCCCTGCGCCCCGGCCTCGAAGAGCGCCATTCGCCGCTCTATAGCAAACTCGATAGCCTGGTAGTAGCACAACTCGAAGTGCAGGTTGCGCCGCTCTTCGACCGCCCCCCAGTAGCGGCCGTAGAGGGCCTTTCCCTTGTAGAAGTTGATCGCGCCGGCTATCGGCCGTTCGGTCTCTCCATCGCGGGCGAGGACGAACAGTATCCGGTCCCGCATCGTCTGGAATACCTCGTCGAAGAACGCTTCGTTGAGGTACGGAACGCCCCATTTGCCGTCCAGGGTGGAGAGGTAGAAGCGGTGCATGGTCTTCGCAAAAGCGGCCGAGTCCTCCGCGCCGAGCGCATCCCCGGTGAGACGCTCTATGTGAAGCTCCTCCCCTTCCAATTGACGGCGTTCACGAGCAATTTGCCGCCGCCGCTTGCCTTCGAGCGCGGCGAGGTAGTCCGAGAAGTCCTCGTAGTCGTGGTTGCGCCAGTGAAACTGCAAGGAATGCCGCACCACGAACCCACGCTCCTCGAACGTTTCGAGGTCTCTCTGAGGTAGAAAGAGCGCATGCGTGGAGCTTACGCGGAATTCGTCGCCTAGAGCCCGCACTGCGTCGAAAAGAGCGTTCTCTATCGCGGCGCGTTCGGCGTCGCTGACGTCGGAGCGCACGAGGAGCTTCGGCCCGGTCGCAGGCGTGAACGGCACCGCCGAGACGAGCTTGGGGTAGTACGGTATGCCGTGTTCGTGATGGGCGTTCGCCCACTCCCAGTCGAAGATGTACTCACCGTAGGAGTCCGTCTTCAGGTACAGAGGAAGCGCGCCGACGAGATGCCCGCCGTCCCAGCAAGCGAGATAGACCGGAGACCAACCGCTCCCAGCCCCGACGCTGCCCGAACGCTCCAGCGCCCACAGAAACTCGAAGTCGAAGAACGGGAAGTTCGGCGGCTCCACCGCCCGCCACGCCGACGCCCCCACGTCCTCAATGCTGTGCAAACGCTCTACTCGCATCGGCTAACGCCGGGTTCCGAAGGCTGCGGCGAGCATCTCGACCGCGTCCAGGCCAGCGAATGCTAGTTGCGTCAAAGACATCGGCATCTCCTGTGGCGACTCGAACAAAGTAACAGCGTATATTTTACCCGCATGATGTCTCAGTTCGCGAGTGATCGCACACATCCATCCCGGCGAACGAACCACCATTGCGCTATCCAACCGCCAAAGATTCTAGTGTTTCTCTCCCGACGTCATTCGTGCAGGGCCACGCCGACGTAGTTCTCGGCGATGGTCGCCGCAGCGGCGCGGGAAGCCGTAACGTAATCCAGTTCCGCCTGTTGCACTTTGAGTTGAAAGGGGGCGTTCCGGTCGAAGCGGTGCAGCATCGAGGTCATTCACCACGAGAACCGCTGCGCCTTCCACACGCGGCGCAGGCAGGTCTCCGAGTAGGCGTCGAGCAGTTCCGTGCCGCCAGTTTCGTAGGATTTCGCCAGAGCTTCGTAGAGGACCGTAACGTCCGTCAGGTTGGATTCTCGACGACCATAGCTATGCCCTGCCCCACGCCGACGCACATGGTGGCGAGACCGAACCGTACACCGTCGCGGCGGCCCATCTCGTGTACCAGCGTCGTGAGGATGCGCGCCCCCGAGCACCCGAGCGGATGTCCCAGAGCTATCGCTCCGCCGTTGGGGTTGAGCCGCTCGTCCTCCGCGTCCATCCCCCACTCGTGCAAAACCGCCAGAGACTGCGCCGCGAACGCCTCGTTCAGCTCCACGAGGCCCACGTCGTCCAGCGTGATGCCCGCCCGATCCAGCGCCTTTTTTGTCGCGGGCACGGGACCTATTCCCATCACCCTCGGCGGCACACCGGCGACCGCGATGCTCTTTATCTTCGCCAGCGGCGTTAGGCCGTTCGCCTCGGCGTAACCTTTCGAGACTACCAGCGTCGCGGCGGCACCGTCGTTGAGAGAGCTTGAGTTGCTCGCCGTGACGCTGCCATCGCCCTTGAAGGCGGGACGGAGCTTGGCGAGTTTTTCGAGGGTCGTGTCGCGGCGGGGGCCTTCGTCGGCTTCCACTATCGTTTCGGCCTTACGAGTCTTCACGGTGACCGGTGTGATCTCTTCGCGAAATCGCTTCCCGTCCTGCGCGGCGGCGGCTTTCTGGTGACTGTGCAACGCGAAACGATCCTGCGCCTCGCGGGAGATGTCGTAGCTATTGGCCAGTTCCTCGGGCTGCTGCTCCTCTGCGGTGATCCTGAACCGTTCCTCGGCGAGGTTCTCGGCGGTCATACCCAGCGAGTCTGTATAGCCTAGCTCTTCCATCCTCGGGTTGACCATGCGCCAGCCCAGGGTGGTGTCGTAGGTCGTCGTGTGGCCGGTTGGAAAGGCTCGTTCGGGTTTGGGCGCTACCCAGGGGGCGCGGCTCATGGACTCCACGCCGCCGCCGACATAAACGTCGGCTTCGCCCAGCATGATCGCCCGGGCCGCGCTCGCCACAGCTTCGAGCCCCGAGCCGCACAGCCGGTTGACGGTCGCCCCCGCCACGGTCTCCGGGAAGCCCGCCAACAGCAGCGACATGCGCGCCACGTCGCGGTTGTCCTCGCCGGCCTGGTTCGCGCACCCAAAGTACACGTCCTCGACCTCGGAAGGTGGAACGCCGGTTCGTTGCATCAGCGCTTCGAGGGCGACGGCGCCCAGGTCGTCGGGGCGGACGGTGCTCAGAGCACCGCCGTGACGCCCGATAGGCGTGCGTACCGCACCGACGATCCAGGCCTCGTTAACTCCTCCGTATGCCATCCTTCGACGACTCCTTTCGATAGTCCTCCGACCGATAAACGGCCCCGCCCACTACCGTGTTCTGGGTGCAACCTTTCAACTCTTCCTCCGCGAAGCCTCGGTACGGGCCTTCAAGTCTCGCAGGACTTCCAACTCCTTGTCCGTCGGTGGTTCGGTCGTTTGCAGGTCTTCGGCCACATTCAACTCCCAACCCGTCGCTTCGAGGGCGACGGCGTCCCCATCGTTCACCGACCCGGCGACCGCCTCGCGCAGTTCCACGACCTTATTCATCCGACTCCTCCATAAGCATGACTACACCATCCTCTCTACCCAGCCGCCGACGCGGCGCTGGTCGGCGTTTTCCGGACATTGTCCACCGGGGACCTCGGCACGAGAGCGATAAAGCCCGCGCCGAGCAGGCCAACCAGCGCGAAGGCGTAGAAACCCCACGGTACGGCGAGTCCCGCGCCGACGAGTAGCCCGCCGAGCAAAGGTCCGCAGATAGCTCCGACGCGCCCGATACCGGCGGCCCAACCCAGAGCCGTACCGCGCCCGCTGGTCGGGTAGTACTTACTAACGTAGGCGTAGAGCAACACCTGAGCACTAAAGACCCAGACGCCCGTAACGAGCACGACGAGGTAAGTCAGGAGCAGCGGCATTTGGACGCTGAGCAGAAATAGCGAGACCGCCCCGAGGGCGAACCAGATCGCGCAGGCTATCTTGGAGCCGTATCTGTCGGCGACAGGTCCGGCGAAGAGCAGCCCGATCACCGCCCCGACGTTGAGTACCAGCAAGAAGGCGAGGGCCGCGCCCAGAGCGTACCCGGCGTCGCGCATGATCGTCGGCAGCCACTGATTGAGTCCGTAGACAAGCAAAAGCCCCATAAACGAAGCGACCGAGAACGCCAGCGTCCCGAGCACGTATCCGCTGGAGAACAGGGTCTTCACCGCGCCGAGAGGACCCGCGCCGCTGGAAGCGCGCTCCTCGGCGCTGACCTCCCGAACCTCCTCGGGTTTGAGGGCGAAGCCGTGGCGGGCGGCGAGTTCACTGGCCTCGGCCCGCCGACCGCAGGCTACCAGGAAGCTCGGGGACTCGGGCAGGTACTTGAGCATCAGCGGCACCAGGACGAGGGCGGGTAGCGCGCCGGCAACGAACATCGCGCGCCATCCGAGAGACGGTAGGATCAGGATGGCGAGCAGGGCCGTTAGGACGCCACCGACGTGATAGCCGGTCATCATAAACGTGATCGAAGAGCTACCGCGCCGGGCGCGGGCGTACTCCGAGACCAGCGTGGCCGCCGTCGGGATCAAACCGCCCAACCCGAGCCCCGCCAGAAAACGCATCACCCCAAAGACCTCCGGCGAGGACGCAAAGCCCAGAGCCGCCGTAAACACCGAAAAACCCGTCACACTCGCGATAATGGCCCGGCGGCGCCCGACGGCATCGGCCAAAGTTCCGATGCCTAAAGCCCCGATCATCATTCCGACGAGCCCATAGGAGGAGATCGCACCAATCTCCCCCGGCGATAACCCCCACTGCTTGTACTCCAAAAGCGCCGGTGTCACGGCCCCGAGAACCACAAGGTCGAAGCCATCCAACGCCACGGCCACCCAACACAACACCGCGACCCATCGGGTCGCCGGGTCGCCACTCCCACTCCCGACACCTACGCTCGTAGACATCCTCAACCCCTTTACCATAGCCAACCACCGAGCTGGTCTGGAGGACTTTGGTCCAATCTTCAGTCTTCTCTTTCGGGGGCCGCC
>JACDDK010000103.1 GCA_013817025.1 Rubrobacter sp. | reverse complement strand
AAGTCCTGTTCGGTGTACAGGATCACCTCGTCCGCCCCAGCTTCTTTGGCGAGCGCCGCCTTCTCCTCGGTTCCGGCGGTGCCTATGATCCGCGCGCCGCGCATCTTCGCCATCTGGCACAGTAAGAGGCCCACGCCCCCGGCAGCGGCGTGGATGAGGGCGGTCTGGCCTTCTTGCAGGTCGTAGGTGCTGTGGGTGAGGTAGTGAGCGGTCATCCCCTGAAGCATGATCGCTGCCGCCACCCGCGCCTCGACCATCGTGACGTTGAACGGAACTAGCTTCTCAATGGGGACGACCACGTACTCGGCGTAGGACCCAGGAGCCATGGCGAACGCGACGTGGTCCCCAACCGAAACGTCTTCGACACCATCCCCAACGGCGTCCACTTCGCCCGCGCCTTCGAGCCCCAGAGTCTTGGGCAACTCGCCGGGATACACGCCGGTGCGCTGGTACACGTCGATAAAGTTAACTCCCGAAGCAGCGAGTTTTACCCGCGCCTGACCGGGACCCGGCTCCGGCATCTCCACGTCCTCGTACTTCAGAGCCTCGGGGCCGCCGAACTGCTCTATCCTGATGGCTTTCATGGATACTCCTCCTCGTACGTCGCTTTCCTATCGTGCTTCGGGACATTGTACCGGGGATGTCCGGGCGGGCGAAGCATCCGCACGCGCTTGTTGGGGTAAGATTCCGGTCATGCAAGGTACCGTGATGGACAACCGCTACACCCTGACGGGCAGGCTCGGCGGCGGCGGCATGGCCGAGGTCTACCTGGCCCGCGACGGCGTGCTCGACCGCGAGGTGGCCCTCAAGGTGTTGCGGGGCCAGTTCTCCGAGGACGACGATTTCGTGCAGCGTTTCCAGCGCGAGGCCCGGAGCGCCGCCGGTCTCTCGCATCCGAACATCGTGCAGGTCTACGATCAGGGCCGCGCCGAGGACGGCACCTACTACATGGCGATAGAGTACGTCTCCGGCGGCACCCTCAAAGAACGCATCGTGGAGCAGGGCGCGTTGTCTCCCGCCGAAGCCGTGGGCGTCGCCCAAAAGGTCGCCGAAGCGTTGGACGTCGCCCACCATCGTGGCATCGTACACCGGGATATAAAGCCCCAGAACGTACTGCTCACGCCAAAAGGCGAGGCGAAGGTGGCGGACTTCGGCATAGCGCGGGCGGCCTCGGCCACGGTGGTCACGCAGACCAACCTCGTGCTCGGGACTGCGGGATACATGTCCCCCGAACAGGCCATCGGCGAGCGTGTGGAGCCACCGAGCGACCTGTACTCGCTCGGCGTGGTGCTCTACGAGATGCTCACCGGCGCGCTCCCCTACGAGGCGGATACCCCGATAGGCGTCGCCATGCAGCACATCAACGCCCCGCCGCGCAGCCCGCGCGAGGCGAACCCCGAGGTGCCGGAAGACCTCGACGCCATCACCGTCCGGCTGCTCTCCAAAGATCCCCAGGACCGTTACCCGAGCGCCGACGCCCTAGCCCGCGATCTGGAACGGGTCAAAAACGGCCTTCCGCCGGTTGTCGCTCCAGTACCGGCGGCCACCGCCCAGACGCGCGTCGCGCCGTCCCCGCCGCCAGTTCCGCCGCCGGTGGCGAGTGGTGCCGGTGGGAGACGCCGCCGGGGTGGGATGCTGCCGGTGTTCCTGGCGCTCGTCGCGGCGCTGTTACTGCTCGCGGGCGTGGCCTGGGCTCTGACGGGTGGTCTGGGGGTTGGTGACGGTGCCGGAGGTGGTGGCGGGCAAGTAGAGGTGCCGGACGTCGAGGGGCAGCGGCTGGACGAGGCTCGGAATGACCTCGAACAGGCGGGTTTCGAGGTGGATGTGGAGAGAAGGGAGAGCGCCGCTGGGGACGATGGGGTTGTCCTGGATCAATCGGTGAATGGTGGAGACCGCGCCCGGCGAGGCTCGCCCATCGCGCTGACGGTCGGCGAGGGACCATCTTCCGTAGCGGTCCCGGATATCCCCTACGGTGCGACGCCCGACGAGGCGCAGGCGCAGCTGGAGGAAGCTGGTCTAAAACTCGGCGACCAGAGCGAGGCGTCCAGCGATACCGTGGCCGAGGGCGGCGTCGTCTTACAGGACCCGCTGCCCGACGTGGAGGTAGAGTCCGGCACCGCCGTGGACATCACCCTGAGCACCGGCCCCGCCGCCGCGCCCGAGCAAGCCCCGGCGACCGAAGACCCCGTTCAGGACCCTGCCCAAGCGCCCACCTCGGAGGAGCCCTCGACCGAGACTCCGACCGAAGAGGCCGTGCCGCAAGAAGCTGCGCCATCCGAGGCCACGCCACAAGAAGCCGCGCCATCCGAGGGGTCGGGAGCTGGTGCTGCGGGCGAAAAGGCTCCGAAGACGCCCAAGCCCGCACCCGGCGGCGAAGCCGGTGAGGTGGTCGACGAGGTGCGAGAAGAAGTCCGGGAAGAACTACCGAAGGAAGAGGACTAGGCTCCCGGCGGGTGCGGAGGATCGCGAAGGCCCTGGCTGTGCGAGGCTCAAGAGGCCCTCGATCTCATGGTTCACGCGCGACGGTTCGTTGGCGATATTTCGGTGGTATAAAGAATGTTGGATACTATCGGACTTTGGGAGCTTCGGCGCGTGGGTGGCGTCGGGTGCTCCGTTTTTATGAAGGAGTAAAGTTTGGACTTGGCGATTGGGGCTCAGATCCTCTCTTCCTTCGCCGTGTTGATGTTGGCGATCTTCGCTTTTTTTCAGGTGATGGAGCAGCGGGCGGCCCGCACGGCGCAGGACAGCCCCCAGATTCTGGTGGACGTCAATTACAGCCAGCGAACCATGATCAACATAGTCGTTCGCAACATCGGGCGCGGTGCCGCTAAAGACATCCAATTCAACTTCTCGTCACCCATCGAAAGCTCCGGCGGACAAATCGTCTCGGACCTTCCGTACTTCAAAGAAGGCATAGCCTTCCTCGCCCCGAACACCGAGATCGCCTCCGTGTGGGACTCCTACGCATCCGCCGTAGAGGTCCTCAAGGAGAAGGGGCTCAAGAACGGCGTCACGGTGCGGGCCAAATACAAGGACCTTCGGGGACGACCCTACTCGACCGAATGGACCATCAACCCGCTACTGCTCGAAGGGAGCGGGTACGCGGATCTAAAAGAGTTCGAAGACTTGGTGCGGGCCGCCGAGAATATCTCAGCCGACATACGGGAGATAAAGCAGGCGATGTATCGTTACGAAGCTCCACCCAGGATAAACGTCCCCGGCCACGACGAAGCGTCCGGCGGCAACAGAGGTTGGGCTTCGCGGTAACTTCGGAGGGTCTTCGGGACCGGCCTCTGGTATATTTCGGCGGGGTTTGGGTTAACTAAAAAGGGGTGGGGCTATATGGCTACGGTACGGGAAGTTGTCCTGGATCTTCTCCGGGATCTCGGGATGACCACGATTTTCGGCAACCCCGGCTCCACGGAGCTTCCACTCTTGAAAGACTTCCCAGAGGACTTCCGCTACGTCCTCGGCCTGCAGGAAGCATCCGTCCTCGGCATGGCCGAAGGCTACGCGCAAGGTGCGAACAACGCAGCGTTCGTCAACCTGCACACAGCACCCGGCCTCGGCAACGCGATGGGCGCGATGGTCACCGCGTACCTCGACAAAACCCCGCTGATCGTAACCGCCGGACAACAGGACCGCCGCCACATGGCCCTCGAACCACTACTCTCCGGTAGGCTCGTGGAGATGGCGCGGCCCTACGTCAAGCGTAGCTACGAACCGCCCCGCGCCGAGGACGTGCCGTTCGAGCTGCAACGCGCCTACCACACCGCCATGCAACACCCCCGAGGCCCGGTCTTCCTCTCTATCCCGATGGACGACTGGGATGCCGAAGCCGAACCACTAGCCATCCGCAAAGTCGCCTACCGAGTCGCCCCGGACCCGGACGCTCTGCAAGAAATGGCCGAGGCTCTGGCTCGTGCGGAGCGTCCCGCCATCGTCGTGGGGCCGGGGGTTTCGCGGGCTCGGGCGTTTGGCGAGGTCGTGGCTTTGGCGGAGAAGTTGCGGGCGGCGGTGTTTCAGGACGCGGTCTCGGCGCTGGCTGGTTTTCCGCAGCGTCATCCGCTGTTTCAGGGTTTCTTGAGGCTGGCGCAGGGGCCGGTGGCGGAGCAGCTCGCGCCTTTCGACGCGGTGCTGGTGCTTGGGACGCCGGTGTTTACGTACTATCCGTACATACCGGGGCCGACGGTTCGAGAAGGGACGCGGGTCTTCCAGATCACGGACGACCCCGAAGAAGCCGCCCGCGCCGCCGTTGGCGAGAGCGTCTTCGCCGACCTCGCGCTCGGTGCCGGAAGTCTCGCCGCGCTGTTGCCCGACGCGCAGCGTGCGACGCCCGCCGCACCGGAACCGCCGCCGGTGCCGGAGGAGACCTCGCCGATGTCCGTGGCTTTCGTGATGAACGCAATCGCCGAGGCACTGCCGGAGGACGCGGTGGTCGTGGACGAGTCGACGTCGAGTAAGGGGATGCTGCACCAGTACGTGCGGGTGAGCACGGTGGATGGGTATCACACGTCGGCTGCGGGGGGGCTCGGGTTCTGCCTGCCGGCGACGGTGGGCTTGAAGCTCGCGCTCCCGGAACGGGTGGTGGCGTGTGTGATCGGGGACGGCTCCACTATGTACTCTATCCAGGCACTGTGGACCGCCGCCCAAGAGAACC
>JACDDK010000102.1 GCA_013817025.1 Rubrobacter sp. | reverse complement strand
ACGCATGGTCGCGCAGGCCGAACACATCCCGGTGCATCTGGGGGCAATGCCCGAGGCCGTGAAGGCCATAATGGGACGCGACCCCGCGCCGGGGGACGTGTTCGCCATCAACGACCCGTACTCCGGCGGCACGCACCTGCCGGATATAACGCTCGTCTCCCCCATCGCCTACGACGAGAAGATCGTCGGCTACGCCGTCACGCGGGCGCACCACTCCGACGTGGGCGGGATGCGGCCCGGCAGTATGCCGTCGGACTCGACGGAAATATTTCAGGAGGGCCTCATCATCCCACCGGTACGGCTGGTGCGCGGCGGCGATTACGTCGCCGACGTCTTGGATCTCCTGCTCGCCAACGTCCGAACGCCGGTCTTGCGGCGCGGGGACTTGCGAGCCCAGATCGCCGCAAACAACGTCGCCGAGGAACGTATCCGCGAGCTGATGGACCGCCGCGGCAAGGAGACTATCCTAGCCGCCTTCGACGAGGTCATCTCCTACACCGAGAAACGCACCCGCGAGGCCATCCAACAGCTACCCGACGGCGAACACTCGGCGGAGGACTTCCTCGAAGGCGACGGCACCACGGACGAGGATATCCCCATAAAAGCAACCGCAAAAATTAGCGGCGACCAGATTTCCATAGACTTCGCCGGTACGTCCGGCGCGGTGCGCGGCAACGTCAACTGCCCGCTGTCGGTCACGCGCTCGGCGTGCTACTTCGCGCTGCGAGTCCTGCTGCCGAAAGACCTTCCCGCCAACGCCGGAACCTACGCGCCACTCTGCATAGAAACACCGGAAGGCAGCCTGCTAAACGCCCGACCACCATCGGCGGTCGTAGCCGGAAACGTCGAGACCAGCAACCGCATCGCCGATACGGTGCTGGCCGCCCTCGCCGGTTTCGCACCGGAATCGATACCCGCGCAGGGCCAGGGCACGATGAACAACCTCATCATCGGCGGCTCCGGCGACGGCGGCTGGACGTACTACGAGACCATCGGCGGCGGCCAGGGCGCGAGCGCCACCGGCCCCGGCCCCTCCGGTGTCCACGTCGGGATGAGCAACACCCTCAACACGCCAATCGAAGCTTTCGAAATGGAGTACCCGATGCGCGTGGACCGCTACGAGCTCCTGTACAACTCCGGCGGGAGCGGCAAGCACGAAGGCGGAAACGGCATCGTGCGTTCCGTGCGCGTGCTCCAACCGGCCAGCCTCTCGCTTCTCACCGACCGCCGCCGCTACCAGCCACGAGGCTCCGAAGGCGGCGAGCCCGGAAAGGTAGGATGCAACCTGCTAAACAGCGAAGAGCTACCCGCAAAGGTCAGCCGGGAGCTAAAGGCGGGCGACGTTGTCACGGTCGAGACACCAGGCGGAGGCGGATACGGTCAACCGCCAGTCTGAAACGATTGCTTCCCTGACCCATGCGCTCGTTAAGGCACTGATTAGCCAATCGCAACGTTCGTGGATCTCGTCGTATCCTCCCGTTCTCTTCTAGAATAGGAGAAACGAGAGTTAACCTTTTGAGTCAGGAGAGAAGGATGATGGGTATTGTCGAGGAGATCTTCGTTACCAAAGAAGGCAGCGCCGCGATGGAGCGCGTGGATGAAGTGATGACGGTGGAAGGAGGCGGCATAGAAGGCGACCGCTATTACGAGGGGACCGGGTTCTGGACGCAGTACGGCGACGTGTGCCAGATCACGCTGATACAAGCCGACCACCTGGACTTTATCGAGGACGAACTGGACATCCGCGTGAAAAGCGGCGAGCACCGGCGCAACGTCGTGGTCCGAGGCGTCGACCTCGAAGGCTTGCGCGGCAAACGCTTCCGTATCGGCGAGACCGTCCTCCAGTACGACCGTTACCGCCCGCCCTGCAAGCACGTCCAGGATCTCACCGAGCCAGGCATGACGCGCGCCTTGAAAGGCCGCGGCGGTATCTGCGCCCGTGTCGTCACCGCCGGTCGCATCCGCGCCAACGACACCCTCGAAGTCGAGTAAAGGCGGCTTCAGTCATCAGGTTTCAGGATTTGCCGCGTTGCTTCTTGCTTGCCGGCGAAGGCGCTCCGGTGGTGGAGCCACTTTCATAGATCCGGCTGTAGGAAGCCGGCGGTCGTGCCGATCTATTCCGGCGGCTCCGGCAACGGCTCCTCCGCCGCCGCGAGCGTGAGCACGACGAGGGCGCTAGTCCAGGCCAGGGGAGCTGCGGCCTGCGGCTTATCTTCGCCATCCACCTTCTCAGGAAACGAGCCGAGTTCGGTGCGGTGAGCCGTGAGCCAGTCGAGCCGTCGGTCGGCCTCCCGTTCGTCGCCCGAGGAGGCGGCGGAGAGCGCGAAGAACGCGGTCTCCGGGGTCCAGGATACGGTTGGATCCTGCGGCCACCGTTCGCCGGGCAAGACACCGCCGTTGGACGCGGTCAGGCGCTCCGATGCGCGGTCCACGGCGGCTCGTACCGCCGGGTCTTCGAGGGCGAATGGCGGCGCGAGAAACGTCACGGCGGCGTCGGCACCGCTGTCGGGGTGGGTGGTGCGCGGGTATCCGTTCGGGGCGAACTCGCCTTCGATGGCGGCGTCGAGTCGGTCGGCGGCGTCGGCGTAGCGCTGGCTTTCCTTTTCATGGCCGAGTTCGTCCGCCAAAGCGGCTGCGGAGCGCAGGCCGGTGCGGAGCGAGGCGGCGGTGCCGAGGTTGGGCCGCCAGGTCGGTATCTCCCAGTAGTCCGCGCCGCCGGGCGGCAGGTCGTTCGACTTCAGGGATTCCACGGCCTCGTCGGCGGCGGCTCGCACAGCTGGCCACAGCTCGCGGGAGCGGGCCGTCGCGCGGGTGGCGTCGGGGTCGGTGACGTGGACGAACCACGCCGCCCAGGGGAACCAGCCGGTCGCGTCGAGTTGGCGGGCGCGGCCATCAAGGACGGGTTCTCCGGAGCGGTGGTAGCGGGCCTCCCACCCACCGTCGTCCTCCTGGACCGAAGCGAGGAAGCGCAATATTTCGTAGGCTTCCTCATGGTGGCCGGTGGCGGCGAAGGCTACGGCGGCGAAGCTCGCATCACGGGGCCAGACGTAGGCCCACCGCGAATGAGGCGCGGCGAGCGTCGCGCCGTTTTCATCGGTGAGCAGGCGCAGGTCGAGGAGCGCGCGCTCGACGATGGCGCGCTCGTTCGGGGACGCGCCGGGTACGGTCCCGCCAAAGAGCCAGTCGCGGGATGCGTTGGCGGCGGCGGACGCGCCGGGGTCGCCGGGCGGCACCGTCGATGGCTTCGAGGCACCGGGCGGCAGGTAGCGGAGGTCGCCGTTTGCCAGACGCAGGACGTTGGTGCCGGGTAGGTAGGAAGCGCCACGGGCCTCCCGAGGGGAGATGGTTACCGTGGGGCCGGTTCCGTCTCCCAGCAGACCCGCCACCTGCAGGGGGACCGGATTCGGATAGGCGTTGTCCTGGGATCCATCAGCGCACGAGAAGAGCGTCGCGGCTATTACGAGAACCAAAGCGTGGCGGGCGTGTTTCTTCATCCCGCCGCGCATACTTTTCTCGCCGGACTCATCGCGTGCGTCATGCTAACGCATCCGGCGGCTACTCATGGTTCGCGCCGAAGCAGGTTACGAACGGATGGAACCTTTCGCAACCCGCTTCGTCAACTTGCTAGAGGCAAGCCGGATGCTTTTCGGGTATATCTCTCTCGGGGCGTTCGAGGGCGAGGACTACGTCGGTGCTTTGTCCGCGACGGCTACTGAATTCTCGTTACGAAGGCGGTCTTTGACGAGTAGGTGACGGCCCAGCAGGATCGCCACGAGGGCCATGAGGGCTATCGCGCCGCAGAGCATCCAGGCGGCGGAGTACGAGCGAGCTTCGACGACGAGGCCGAAGATTAAAGGTCCAAGCGCCGCCCCCGCCGACGCTCCGGTTTGCGTGATACCCGTCGCGGCGGCGGGCGCTCCGGGGTTGCTCTTCACAACCGCGAAGTTGAAGAGCCCCGGCCATCCCCACCCCGCCCCAAAAGCCAGCAACACCCCGACCACCAGTAGATATTCCCGGCCCGAGGCCAGCATTGCGAAGCCCGCCACGCCCAGGGCGAGCATACCGGCGACTAGCCTCAAACGTCCGCTGCTCATCCTGTCGGCGAGGTTACCGAAGAAGACGCGCACGACGATGCTGAAGGCACTGCCCGCCGCGAGCAGCAGACCCGCCGTCTCGACTTCGAGACCGGAGTTCACGGACGACCCGACCACGAACGCGCCCAGAGGAGTGGCGGCCGTGGAGCCCAGCCCGATGCCGAGGGCCAGTACGATCAGGGCCGTGGGACGCGCATCGCCCACCCGAGACTTCTTCACCCCACGGACACCGCCGATCTCCTCCTTCGGCACCAGCACCGCGATGCACAAAGCCAGAACGGCGGCCCCGGCGAAGGCCCAGCGCCAGCCGACGGTCACGGCGAGGAGTGGCACGGCGAGACCCGCAAGCAGGGTCGCGGTTGGGATGGAAGCCTGTTTTACACCGAACGAGAGCCCCTGACGCTCTGGCGGAACCTCGCGGGCCAGGGAGAGGTTGGTGGATGGATGGGCGGTGGCGTTGGCGAGACCGCCGAGCATCAGGCAGAACACGAGGCCCGTCCAGGAACGGGCGAGGGTCGCGACGCCTAACAGTGAGACGGCGCTCATGGTGGCGGCCAGTCGCATCCCGTTGTGCGAGCCGATCCTCTCG
>JACDDK010000101.1 GCA_013817025.1 Rubrobacter sp. | reverse complement strand
TTCTAGCTCCGACGACGATAGCGGCGCATCTGGCGACCGGCGTCTCCGAAGAGGATGTCGAGCTTCTGGCTCTTACGGGTGTCGCGGCGGCTCATTGTCCGCGGTCCAACGACTTTTTGGGGTGCGGCGTGTCGCCGGTCCCGGACATGATGCGGCGCGGTGTGCGGGTCGGGATGGGTACGGACGGGTTGTGGAGCAGCCCGAGCATGAACCTGTTCGAGGAGACGCTCTTCGCCGTAAGGCTGCACGGCCTCGACGGCGCAACGGGCCTGCGACTCGCCACTCTCGAAGGTGCGCGAGCCTTGAATATCGGCGGCGCGACCGGAAGTCTCGAAGCTGGAAAGTGGGCGGACCTCGCTGTTGTGCGGGTGGACGACGGCGCTCAGGCCGCTTTGGACGTGCTGGAGTCGGCGGCGGGTGGTGGGGTCGAGGCTACGGTCGTGGGTGGGAACCTGATATACAATCGGGGATGAACGCGACTCCGGAGGGTAACCCACCATGATGATGAACCGCGACAGGCTCGGCTTCTGGACGAGGGTCTTAGCCTTCGGTCTCGCCGCCGTATTCATACTCTCGGGGATCTTCTTCGGCATGGGTAGCAACGTTGCCTACAATCCCATGGACCTGTTCGGCGGTGGGGATCAACAACCCGGCGGTCAGACCGTGGATCAGCAAGAACTGTTGAACAAGCAGATCGCGGAGGTCGAAAAAGACCTCGAAAAGAACCCGGACAACCCGGAAAAAACGATAGACCTCGCCGGCTTGTATTTCCAAGACAACCGCTTCGAAGACGCGACGAAGGTTCTCGAAGAAGGCCAGAAGAAGTCCCCCAAAAACGGTGAGATCCCCATGCTTCTCGGCCAGACCTACGCGCAGCGGGCGCAGGCCGTAGCGGACGAGAAAGAGCGCAAGGAGCTACAGACGAAGTCCGCCGAGTCGTTCGGAAAGGCTGCGGAACTCGAACCCGAGAACGAGCAGGCGTTCCTCTTCGCGGGTGAGTCGTACAACCAGGTCGGAGAGTCGGGGCAGGCCATCAAATACTGGAACGGATATCTGGACCTCGAACCCGAAGGCGAGCAGGCCAAGCAAGTCCGCCAGAGCATCGAAGACACGCTGCAGGGCGGTAGCACCACCGGAAGTTCGTAGAAGGGCTTCGAGATTTGATCCGCTCGACGCCAAGAGAACGTATAATGTGACGTGAAGTAGAAGCAAAGCCAGTTTTAAGGAGAAAAGATGCTCCCGAACATCGGTCCCATGGAGATGATCATCGGCCTGACCATCGTACTGTTGCTCTTTGGAGCGAAGAAGATACCCGAGCTTGCCCGCGGCCTCGGTAGCGGCGTCCGGGAGTTTAAGGCCGGTACCAAAGAAGGCCAGGTAGAGGACAAGAAAGAGAAAGACAAGAAGGACGAAGAGCTGAAGGCCGCTGACACCGAGACCGGCACGCAGGCCAGCACCGAAAGCTCCGAGACCACCCCCGAAGAGACCACCCTCAAAGAGGACGCTCCGGTCGAGACCGACAAAGCCGAACAGCAGAGCCGCTAGAGCAGTTCAGGCGGGGCTCTAACCACCGATGGCGGGTCGACTAAGACTACCCTCGCGTCCGCTTAGCCCGCGGGACGAGGCGCGAATGACGCTGCTGGAGCACCTCGACGAGTTCCGTTCGAGGCTCTTCAAGGTAGCCATAGCTTTCGTCGCCGTATCCATCGTGGCGTGGTTCTTCGTACCTCAGATCTTCGAATTTCTACTGCTTCCGGCGGGTGGCGCGCTCAAAGGCAAGCTCTTTGCGACGGGGATCGGGGAGCAGTTCATCAACGACCTGAAGCTGGCTTTCTACACCGGATTCTTGCTGACCGTACCCATACTTCTATATCAGGCATGGTCGTTCGTGGTGCCGGCTGTGGGAGAGGTGGGCCGGGCTTTTACTTATGTTCTGATCGCGATGGCCTCGGTGCTTTTCCTGGCTGGCGTGGCGTTTGGTTATTTTCTCATTCTGCCCGTGGCGTTGCCGTTCCTGCTCGAGTGGGCACCCGAACGCTACGAGACTATTACGACCTCTAATTACTACATGGCTTTCGTTACGCGAGCTCTGCTGGCCTCGGGGATCGTTTTCGAGTTTCCGGCGGCTACGTTCGTTGGGGCGAAGCTGGGACTCGTCGACGCTCCGCTGCTCAAGAAGTACCGGCGGCACGCCATCGTCGCCAACACCATCCTGGCCGCGGCTTTGACGCCCTCGCCGGACCCGTTCAGCATGATCCTGTTGGCCGTACCGATGATCGCCATGTACGAGATCTCGGTCGTAATCGCCCGCTTCATCAACCCGGTCTCCGAGGTCACGGTGCGCGAGCTTGGCGACGACGAGGATGACGACTCGACGGACGACGATCCCGAAGAGACATCTTCCGAGCGGGACTCGGAGCGGGACCTCTAGTCCGTTTTTAGCTTCTTCTCTAGTCGGCGCACGGAGCGCCGGAGTAAGTCCTCGGTGACGGCGCGGAAAAAGGGTTTGTGCGCGATCTTGTTCAGCCACGCGGGTTCTACTTCGTAGTCGGTGAAGAGGGTCAGGCGGACGACGCGGGGGCTGGCTTCTTCGAGGGTCCAGCCGCCGATTCCGACGGCCCCGGAAGTGTAGCGCCACGCGATGCGGCTTGGTGCTTCCACGGCGGTAATCTCGCTTATCACCTGATGCGTCATGCCTACGGCGCTCAACTCGAACCCCAGAGACGCGCCGGGGACCAGCGAGGTGTGTTCGCCGGGGATCCAGGCTCGTTTCAGACCGAAGGACCATTCCGGGAAACGCTCGATGTCCATCATCTCGGCGAAGAGGGTGGCGCGTTCGATACCCCGAATGACGTAGCTGGTCTGGACGGGATCGTTCACCGGGTTTCCGTTACACCAGCGACCCGGCGAGGACTCCGGCGGCGTAGAGTAGGCCGAACGTGAGATGTACGCCAGCGGTGGCTTTTACGACCGGGTCCAGCCGATCCGGTCGGGTGGACGACGATATGCTCCGCCACGCCTTCGCCGCCAGCGGCAGGCTCAAAACCACCATGCCCGCGCTCCACGGCACGACCCCAAAGAAGATCAAAGCCGCCACCGCCGCATAAGCCTCGACCAGCAAAGCCCGATAGAACCAGATAGCGAACTTCCTGCCGAAAACGATGGGCACCGTCCTGCGTCCGCCTCGGCGGTCGGACTCCATGTCCCGGATGTTGTTGGCGAGCAGTATCGCCGCGACGGGACCGCCGAACGGCAGCGCGGTGAACGGTACGTACAGGGGAAAAGCTCGCGCTTGAACGGCGTAGGTTATCACCACGATCAGAACTCCCATAAACAGAAACACCGCCAACTCGCTCGCTGGCGTGTAGGCTATCGGCCTCGGTCCCGCCGAATACAAATAACCCCCCAGAGCCGACAGGCACCCCAGAACCAGTATCGGCCACCCGCCAGCGAAGATCAGATAGACGCCGAAAACCAGCGCCACCGTGTAACAGAACAACGCCCCCACGAGCACCGTCCGGGCGTGCATCCGCCCGCCGACTATGGACCCCGCAATACCGACCGCCCCGGCCACGTCGAGGCCGCGCTGTTCATCGTAGAACTCGTTGAACATGTTGGTCGCCGCCTGAATAAACAGACTTCCGAACAACATCGCCAGCATCGGCAGGGGTGCGAATACACTGTCTTTCAGCGCCAGAACCGCGCCGAAGATCACCGGCACCGCCGCCGCCGTGAGGCTGAACGGCCGCGCCAGCCAGAACCACTCCGCAAACACGGAACGCTCGGGATTTGTGGCATTCATAGAAAAGGATTCTGTAGCGTAGCGGGAAGTTTTGCAATCGAAACGTTAACGCGGTTTGAGCTTTTAACGGTTAGTTACCAGCCTTCAGCTAAAAACGTTGGATAGCGTAAGCCTGCGGGACGCGAGTTATCGGTGGGGCTTCGCGGTCCGATCGCGTCTACGATGGGCGGTCAAAAGTTGAAGGCTGACCGCTGAAAGCTGACGGCTCCTATGATACAACCCCGCTGTTATGGAAGCGGGCGGCTCTCTGGGATTCGCGGGAATCTACCTCAAGCTGGCCCGGCCCAAGCAGTGGATCAAGAACGGGTTCGTGCTGGCCGGGATAGTGTTCGCGGGGGAGATATTCTCCCCACCCCTGATGCTCGACGCCCTGATGGCCTTTGCCGCGTTCTGCCTGCTCTCAAGCGCGACCTACGCCGCCAACGACGTGCTCGACGTCAAGGAGGACCGCAGCCATCCTCTCAAGAGGTTCCGGCCCGTTGCTAGCGGCGAAATCTCGAGCCGGGCCGCCCTGATCTTCTCGGCGCTGCTGGCCGCCGGTGGACTTCTACTGGCTTTCGAGTCGGGCTTTGGTGTGGGGCTCGCGGGCCTCGGATACCTGCTGTTGCAGGCTGTTTACACGACGGTGCTCAAGCATCAGGCTATTTTGGACGTTATGAGCATCTCGGCAGGGTTCGTGATCCGGGCTCTCGCCGGGGTCGCCGCCGTCGGCGTCGCGCTCTCGCCCTGGCTCATCATCTGTACGGGCCTTTTGACGTTGTTCCTCGGCTTCTCGAAACGCCGCCACGAGTTGGCGACGCTCGGGGACGGGGCGGTGGCGCACCGCAAGAACTTGCGAGATTACTCGGTGCCGATGCTGGATCAAATGATGAACATCATGATCTCGGCGACCATT
>JACDDK010000100.1 GCA_013817025.1 Rubrobacter sp. | reverse complement strand
GTGGACGGGTTCGAAGACCGCGAGGTCCTCCCCGATGTTTGCGCCCGGTGCAACGCCGAGACCGCCCGTGAGGCCGGCGCACAGGTCCGAGAGGATGTCGCCGTAGAGGTTCGGGCAGACGAGCACATCGTAGAGGTTCGGCTTCATCACGAGCTGCATGCACATGTTGTCGACGATGCGATCGTCTATCTCCTCGAAGTCGTTCTCGTAGTCTTTCGCTACCTCGAAGAACACGTCCCGGAACAGGCCGTCCGTAAACTTCATAATGTTTGCCTTGTGGATCACCGTAATGTGCTTGCGTCCTTGCTCTTTGGACCGCTCGAAGGCCATCCGGCAGATACGCTCGGTACCTTCGCGCGTAATGATCTTGATGGACTCCGCCGCGTGTTTGCCGACCATATGCTCCACACCGGCGTACAGATCCTCGGTGTTCTCGCGGTAGATAATGAGGTCGATGTTCTTATGCGGCGTATCGACGCCCGGCAAGCTCAGAGAAGGTCGGATGTTGCCGTAGAGATCCAACTCCTTCCGAAGCGCCACGTTCACCGAACGGAAGCCCGTGCCGACCGGCGTGGTTAGCGGCCCCTTGATGGCGACCTTGTTGCGCCGGATGGATTCGAGCACCGACTCGGGCAATGGCGTGCCTTCGCGGTCCATCACCGACTCGCCAGCCTCGGCGACCTCCCACTCGATTCCTACGTCGAGCGCCCCGATAACCTCCTTCACCGAATCCGTCAAGTCCGGGCCGATGCCATCACCGGGGATCAAAGTAACTGTCTGCGCCACGCGAGTTCTCCCTTCGTTGTGAGATCCGCCTAGTATAGCGGCGAGTCCACGGAACGGCTGACGCGGTTGACGCGTATCTACATCTGCTGCTGAAGCAGGCTGTAGACGGCAGCGCCGATCAAGGCAGCTAACACCGCTAATAGCAAGAGAGCGACGGCTACCGGAATGAGAACGACCAGCGCGGCCTTGCCCGTAGTAGTAGCGTGTACCTCCCTGATGCCCACCACCGACAGGTAGAGACCGTAGACAAACCCGACCAAGGCACCCAGTATGGGTATCCACCACACTATGCGCGTGGCGAAAGCGTACGCCTGTACCCGTAGAGTGGCCTCGAATCCGGCGTTTTGTGATCCCACTATCAGCATCACCAGGAGGTGGCGCAGACCAGCCATCACGAAGAGTATTAGCGCGGCGAAAATAGGAGCAAGAAGTATGGTTACGACGAAGCTTCCGAAAGAAGTGGCAATTCCCGCAGCCTGATCACCGGCGCCACCGGAGCCCAGAGACATGAAGCTCCCAAAGATCAAGCCGATCAGCCCACCGATTACAGCCGCTATCATGTACCAGACCAGGGCGAAAACTATAGGGTTGATCCAATCTCCCCTCCTGTTCATGCCCTGAAAAAAATTCGACGGTTGTAGGAGGACTCGTCTGGTCGCGGCTATGAAGCTCTGTACCGGGTTCCTGTAGTTGAACTCGCCCCCCGACGCCGCGGAGACTCCCGGTGCTGGCCCACCTGGTCTCTGTCCAGACCCACCCGAACTCGTTGGCCTCTCCGAACCGCTTCCCGTACTGAAGTCCACGCGATTCTCCCTTCGCATAGAGCGTTGCGTCAGCCGAAATCTACCTGTTTGTACGGCAAAGCGCAACTCGCATCCAGACTCCCGTCGCCGCCGGTGCTGTAGAATGAGGTTCAGAATATTTGTACGTGTGGAACGGGGAATTCCTTATGTCATCCACGATAGAGACCCTCGAAAGAGAGCTAGGCGAGGCGCAACTCGACCGCGAGGATCAACAACGCGCCGTCGTTCGGGCCGAGAACGCTCACGAGGCCGTCTGCGCGGCGCGTGATGAAGAATGGTCAGAGAGCTTTGCGACCGACCCCGAGGTCGAGCGGCTAACAGCTCTCGTCTACCAGCGGCGGCGTGAGCTATACGAGGCCATAGACCGCCTGAAGGCCGCCGAGGGCAAGGAGCGGCGCATCAAGAGCCGCCTGATGTACGTGCTGCCCGCCGAGCGGCGGCGCTACCTCTCCGGGACAGTGGACGCGGAGTTCGAAGCTCTGCTCGAAGCGGTGCGGCGAGCTTATCGAGATGAAGCGCCGGGGGTCATCGTGCGGGTGGTGACGGAGAAACCGGGCGAGTTGGACCTTCGCGGCGACGCTACATGGCGGGCGCTGGAGCGGCTCTACGCGGGGACGGTGCGGCGGTGGGTGGAGATGCGGGTGGAGAAGGAGACCCTGGCGATCACCGAGATGGCGGCCCGAATCTCTCACTACGCCGGCGGCCACACGCCGCGGGTGTTCGTGGGCGATTCGGAGGTTCGGCTGGATGTCCGCCTCGCGGATGATGCGCGTGAATGGGTGCCACTGGCGGGTTTCGAGGGGGACGAGGGACGCTTGGCGCTGGCTCGTATCACCGCGCGGCGTTATTTGGACGAGAGCGCCGTTGGGAGGTTGTTCAAGAGGACCCCGGCACTCGTGCAGATAGCCGAGATCGCACGTCTGTATCAAACTATGAACCTGACGGGCGATGAGATCCGGTGGCGACTCGAACAACTGGTCGCCCTACGCCTCGAAGTTCTCGAAGCCGTCTACAACTTAACCGGTGCCCGCCGCCGCTTCTCCTTCTACGAAATAGCCCGCGCCGCCCGGCTCTTAGACGGCCACTTTCCCGACTCCGGCGTCGCCGCCGAAGCCTTGTCCCAATCCGTGACAAGAGCCCTCGAAACCGGCGTACCGCTAGTGGACGTCGCCTACCTCAGCGTAACCACGGGCGAAAATTTCTAGCTTTCGCAGGCTACGGGCTTCAGGTCGTAGGCTTCAGCCAACGGCTTTTGGTCGCCGCGAAATTTTTGCGGGAGCTCGCGGGCTTTGGTTCTACCTAATACCTCAGACAGCGTCTGAAAGGTCGTGCTCGGGGACGGAGAGGTTGTAGGGGCGGGCGGGCTTTTCGGCGAGAACTCGCACCTTGTAGACGAAGTCCGGGACAAACTCACCGCGACGTACTTCGAGGATCTCTACAGGCTGGCTTGTGGCTTTGAGGGCGGCCGTGCCCCCCACCTCGTAGCGCGCTGGGCGTGATCTATCCACCATTGCTTCGTCCCCTCTCGGTTCATCTCCAACGTATAATGAGCCGCGCCGCAACGCGAGGCTATTGTGGCACAGTCGAAGGCGCGTGGGAGGATGGGCGATGACCGAATGGTGGGATCTCATAGTGGTAGGCGCGGGACCGGGCGGCGCGTCGACCACCTACCACGCCGCCCGCGCCGGCCTGAAAGTCCTGCTCCTCGACCGCCAAACATTCCCCCGAGACAAGGCCTGTGGCGACGGCCTAATGCCCCACGCCGCCGAAGAAGTCACCCTTATGGGCCTCGGAGACTGGCTGGACGAACCACACCACGGCGTCTTTACCGACTTCTCTTTCCACACCCAGACCGCCTTCCTGCGCGACAGCGTACCGCCGAGCCTGCACGGCCCGCGCGGCTACGTCGTGCGGCGCGAGGAGACGGACCTCAAGCTCCTCGAACGCGCCCGCTCCACCGGCGCACAGTTCCACAGCGACACGCGGGCCACGAAGCTCCTGCGCTCACCGGCGGGCCGCGTAACGGGCCTCGAAGCCGTCATTGACGGAGAGACCCGGCGTTACGAAGCGCCGCTGGTGGTGGTCGCGGACGGGGTCGGCGGGTTCGCCGGGGACGGTATGAAAGCCCACCAGAACGCCGTCGCCCGCCGTCAATATTTTCGGGGCGTGGATGGCCCGAACAAGCGGGATCTGCACATCTTCATCACGGAGGACATGAACGAGCACGGGGCGGGCTACGGTTGGGTCTTCTACTTCGGGGACGGCACGGCGAACGTCGGTGCAGGGGTCTCGACGCGGGCTCTGGCGCGCACGGGACGCAACCTCAAGGACTACTTCGACCGCTTTCTGGAGGAGCCGCGGCTGGCGGGATGGCTGGAGGAGGCGGTGCCAGAGAGTCCGGCCAAGAGTTGGTCGTTGAAGATGGGGATGTGGGGCGCGAGGCGGCACGCGCAGGGGGTCATGATGGTAGGCGACGCCGGGAGCATGATCCACCCGATCAGCGGCGAGGGCGTCGGTTACGCGATGGAATCCGGTCGTCTCGCCGCAGCCTGGGCGCACCAAGCGCACACTCTAAAAGATTTCTCGGCGGGCGTACTCTCCGGCTACGAGAAGCAACTGCGCCGCCAGCGTGCGCGGGAGCACGTCAGCGGCCACGCGATGGTCAGCCTCATGCCAAGCCTCTCGATTATGGAGCCGCTCTTCAAAGCCTGCGAGAAAGACCCGGCAGCCCGTCGCGCCATCGTCGAGAGCTTCACGGGGGACGCCCCTGTCTACAACCTTCTCAAACACCCAAGAACCCTGGCGTCAGCCGCCAGGCAAGCGATTCGTCCGCACCTCAAACGCGCCACCAACGGAGGCTCCCGTGGCTAAAAACACTTTGAACCTCGGCGACATAACAGTCCACATCCTCGACGACGGCCAGTTCATCACCGACGCCGGGAACCTGTTCGGCGGCTCACGCAAGGCGCGCATCCGAGGTGCTATGCGTCCGGTGCTAGTCCAGAGTGGCGACGCGCTCGTGTTGCTCGACGCCGGTTTCGGACCCAAGTTGCCCAAGAGCCTCGAAGGTCGCTACGAGTTGCGGCGTGAGAAGGACCTGATGGATCACCTCGAAGACGCTGGAC
>JACDDK010000099.1 GCA_013817025.1 Rubrobacter sp. | reverse complement strand
TGCCGTCGCGGGCTCCACGCTTTCGGTGCTCGCCTGCCAGCCGAACACCAACGCGAGCGGCGGTGATGGAGGTGGAGGTGACGGCGACCCGAAGAAGCTCGCGCTGTACAACTGGTCGGATTACGTCGCAGAGAGCACCATCCCCGGTTTCGAGAAGAAGACCGGCATCAAGGTGCAGTCGGACTTCTACAGTTCCAACGAAGAGTTGTTGGCGAAGTTGCAGGCGGGTGGCACGGGGTACGACGTGATCGTGCCATCCGACTACATGGTCTCCATCATGCAGAAATCCGACGTCCTGGAGAAGCTCCAGAAGGACAAGATCCCGAACATGAAGAACCTCGACCCGGACTTCGTCGGGCTCTCCTACGACCCCAAAAACGAGTACAGCGCGACCTACCAGTGGGGCACGACCGGCATCCTCTACAACCCCGAGGTCGTGAAGGAAGATGTCACGAGTTGGGATGCGATGTGGGATGAACGGTACGAAGGTAAGATCGGGATGCTAAACGACGTGCGCGAGACTTTCGGCGCGTGCCTCAAACGCCTCGGATACTCTCTGAACTCCACCGACCAGGCCGAGTTGGACGAAGCCCAATCCGAACTGGAGAAACAGAAGCCCCTGCTGCGCGGCTACTTCGCGTCGCCGGAAGCCGGGGACCTCGTGGTCGGCGGCGATCTGGCGCTGGCGCACCTATTCTCGGGCGACGCCTTTAGCGCGATAGCCGAGAACGACAAACTCGTCTACGTCATCCCCAGCGAGGGCGCGACGCGCTGGACGGACAACATGGCGATTCCGAAAGGTGCCCCCAACCCCGACGGCGCGCACGAGTTCATCAACTACATCCTGGACGCGAAGGTTGGGGCGGAGTTGTCCAACTACACCTACTACGGCTGCCCCAACGAGGCGGCCTTCCCCATGATCGACAAGGAAGCCAAAGAGGACGAGTCGATCTACCCGCCACCGGAAGTCTTCGAGAATCTCGAAGTCATAGAGGACCTCGGCGAGGCGACCAAAGACTACGAGCGTCGATTTACCGAAGTGAAGAGCGCCTAAGATGCGGGGCCGCAAGGGCTGGTCTTTGGGGCTCGCGGGGTTGCTCTCACCGGTGACGTTCTGGCTCGGGCTGTTCTTTCTAGTGCCGCTCTTGTTGATCCTGGCTTACTCGTTCGGGACCAGCGGAGTCTACGGCGGCATTACGCTCGGCTTCAACCCCGGCAACTACCTGAAGGTCTTCGATCCGCTGTATCTGGAGATAGTCGTCCGCACGTTCATCATCGCGGGGATAAACACGCTGCTGTGTCTCTTGCTCGGGTATCCTTTGGCGTACTTCATCGCGTTCAAGGGGCGGCGGTGGCGCAATATCCTTATCCTGATGGTGATGGTGCCATTTTGGACCAGCTTTTTGATCCGGGCCTATGCGTGGGTTGTGATCCTCAACGGCAACGGCATCGCCAACAAAACGCTCCAGTTCCTCGGCCTGACGAGCGAGCCCATCAACTTGATCTACACTCCCGGCGCGGTGACTCTGGGCATGATGTATGCGTATCTGCCGTTCATGATCCTGCCTCTGTACGCCGCCCTCGAAAAGTTCGACGGTCGCCTCAAAGAAGCCGCCCAAGATCTCGGCGCGAGCAAGTGGCACACGTTCTGGCGGGTCACGTTTCCCCTGAGTATGCCGGGCGTTATAGCCGGAAGCATCCTCGTTTTCATACCGTCGGCGGGAGAGTTCGTCATACCGAACTTGCTCGGCGGCTCGCGCACGGTGATGATGGGCAACCTCGTGCAGCAGCAGTTCTTGCAGGCCCGCGACTGGGCTTTTGGGAGTGCTCTGGCGATGATGCTCGCGGCGTTGTTGCTCGCGGCGATCCTGTTCTACGTGCGGCGGGTCGGCACCGACGAGTTGGAGGGAGCGTAACGTGAAGGTCTCGCTCATATCCGCACCCTACGACCTCGGCCGTGAGGGCGCGGGCATGGCGCTGGGACCGGCCCGATATCTGGAGGCCAGCGTGGATCTCTCGCTGACTGATAAGGGATTCGAGGTGGAGGTCGAGACCGTCGAGCGCGAAGGCTTGTTCAAGGATAAGTTCTCCGCCGTCGCCGACGTGAATGCCCGGCTCGCGGAGCGGGTGCGGGAAGCGGTCGGGCGGGGGGACTTTCCGTTGATACTCGGTGGCAACTGCGACACGGCTATCGGCGTCGTGGCCGGGCTCGAACCTTCCCGCATTGGCGTAATCTGGTTCGATGCTCATGGAGATTTCGGTACGCCCGAAACGACACCCAGCGGCTACCTGGGAAGCATGCCTCTCTCCATCATCGCGGGCCACTGCCACGGACAAATCCTAAAGAGTACGGGCAACGGCACCACCGTACCAGAGAAAAACGTGGTGATGGTAGACGTGCGAAACGCAGAGCCGGAGCAGAGAATACGGCTTGAAAACTCCGCCATTCAGGTGATCGCCAGCGATGAGATAGAGAGCGGGTTACATGACGCACTCACCGATTTGAGTTCGCGGGTCGACGAGATCTACCTGCACATCGATATAGATTCTCTCGATCCCCTCTACGCCCCAGGCGTAGACTTTCCAGCCCCCGGCGGACTTTCCGTGGAGGACGTGGAAACGGCCGTGGGCGTGATCGCGCAAATCTTTCGCATCCGGGCAGCGTCCCTCACCGCCTACAATCCTGATAAAGACGAGGAAAACAAGACGCTCCAGGCTGGTATGCGGCTGTTAGCAACGGTCGCGGACGCCGTCGCTGGATCGGGAAAAGAGGTGCGCCATGACGGTTAAAAGTGGTCCGGTGCAGAAAGGGATGAGCCGGGTCTCGGATCGGGCGTTACTCATATTCGCGGGGCTTATCTACCTATTCCTGTACGCGCCCATCGGTATCGTGATGTTTTTCTCGTTCAATTCCGCCAAGAGCACCCAGAACTTCGCCGGTTTCTCGACGCGCTGGTATGGCGAGTTGCTGCGGGATCAGACGGTGCTCGACGCCTTCCAGAACTCGCTGTTCGTGGGCGTCATAGCCACGGCCATCGCCACCGTGATCGGGACCCTCACGGCGCTCGCCCTATCACGCCACGAGTTCCGGGGCAAGACTTTCGCGGACTCCTCGATCTACGCGGCCACCGTGATGCCGGAGATAGTCGTCGGCGTGAGCCTGCTGGTTTTCTTCGTCGCCGCCGGGGTTGGGCTCGGCATAACGACCATCGTCATCGCGCACGTGGCGTTCACGATCTCGTTCGTGACGATAGTGGTGCGGGCGCGGCTGTCGGGGATGGACCGTTCGCTCGAAGAAGCCGCTCAGGACCTCGGAGCGAGCCCGATGCAGACCTTCTGGCGGGTGACGCTGCCGCTGATACTTCCGGGCGTTATGGCGGGGGCTATGCTGGCGTTTACGCTCTCGTTCGACGACTTCGTTATTACGTTCTTCGTCTCGGGAGTCGGGTCGAGCACGTTGCCGTTGAAGATCTACTCGATGCTCAAGTTCGGCGTTACGCCGGTTATCAACGCGCTCTCGACGGTGGTGGTCTTGACGACGCTCGTCATCATCCTCGGCGCGAGCCGGTTTCTGGCCGGAAGCGACGACACGAAGGGGAGTTAGAGCAGGATGACGAAAAGCGGCTCGTTACAGATCATCAACCCGGCGACCGAAGAGCGCATAGACGAGGTGATCGTATCTTCGTGCGAGGACCTCGACCGGGCGGCGGAGAAGGCAAAACGGGGTTTCGAGGAGTGGCGAGGCTTCGCCGGGCTTGACCGGGCCGAGGTCTTCCACGACATTTCGCGGACTATGCGCGACCACGCCGACGAGTTGGCGGAGATCATGACCAATGAGGGTGGCAAGCCCTATATCGAGAACCACGACGAGGTAACGTGGTCGGCGGCTTGCTTCGACTACTACGGCGAGATCGCCCGCGACTCCGTCGGTTACCTGCCCGCCCCCATCGAGCCGCAGCAACTAGCGCTCGTCGTGAAGGAACCCGTGGGCACCGTCGCATGCATCGTACCGTGGAACTACCCACTGCTCCTCGCCGTCTGGAAACTCGCCCCGGCGCTGGCCGTCGGGAACGCCGTTATCCTCAAACCATCCGAGGAAACCCCGCTCGCAACCCGCCGCATGGCCGAGCTTATGGAAGGATTACCCGAGGGTCTGCTACAGATCTTGTATGGCGCGGGTGACGTCGGAGACGCGCTGATCCGGCATCCCGGTGTGGATATGGTGGCGTTCACCGGCAGCCAGGAGACAGGCCGCAAAGTCGGCGTCATCGCCGCCGAAAGGCTGATCCGGGCCAACCTCGAACTCGGTGGGAAAGACCCGTTCATCATCTGCGACGACGTGGACGTCGAGATCGCCGCCCAGGGTGCGGTCTGGGCCGCGTGCCTGAACGCCGGACAGGTCTGCACCTCGTCGGAGCGGTTCTACGTCGAGCGCGGCGTCGCCAAAGACTTTATCGAGGCGTCCAGAGAGTTCGTCGAATCCCTTAACATAGGCGACCCGATGGACCCGTCAACCGACATCGGGCCGATGGTGAACGCCAAGGGCCGCGAGAGAGTCGAACGCCACGTCGGCGAGGCCCTAAACAACGGCGCGAAGCTCGTTGCGGGCGGCGAGCGATGGGGAGAGGCAGGCTTCTACTACAAACCGACGGTGCTAACCGGCGTCGAGCATTCGATGCGCGTGATGCGCGAGGAGACCTTCGGGCCGGTCGTCCCGATAGTCGAGGTGAACAGCCTCGACGAGGCGATAGAGCAGGCCAACTCCGTGCCG
>JACDDK010000098.1 GCA_013817025.1 Rubrobacter sp. | reverse complement strand
GCACGAATTAGCGGACCTTGTCCGCGGGCGACAGGCGTAGGGGCTGCTGTGCCAGATACGATAATCTGCTTCGACTTCGACGGCACGCTCGTGGACGGCGAGGGCCGCATCCACCCGCGCGACGTGAAGATCCTGGGGAGCGAGCCTCCGGTTACCTTGGTTCCGGCCACCGGACGACCGCTGCACGCCGTGCGCCATACGCTCGGGTGGCACGGGCTCTTCGCGGATCGCCTCATTCCGTTCCCGCTCGTCCTAGAAAACGGTGCGGCCGTGTACGAAGCCGACGAGAGACTGCACGCGCAGCATCCGTTTGCACCGGATGTCCGTGACGCCCTTGTCAAGGCCATGCTCGCTTCTCCCCGGGTGACATTCCTCTTGTTCAGCACCGACGAGGTGCGGATTCTGTGGCCCAGCGAGGCGGGGTGGCAGATGGTGCGACGTTTCTCTCTGAGGACGCGTCCGTTCTCGCCGGAGAGTCCCGATGCGCCACTCACGAAGGTGGTGTGCATCGCGGAGTCTCCGGAGACGCTACGCGCCTTCGCGACCGAGACGGCGGAACTGGTGATGGAGCGAGCCTACTCCCTGCCAACGGTGCTCGAGTTCACGCGGGTCGGCGTCGACAAGGGCCGGGGCCTCGAGGCCCTGCTCGGCGGGAGGCCCGCCGGTACTAAGCTCGTGGTTGCGGGGGACGGCGAGAATGACCTGCCGCTCTTCGACCTCGCGGATCTGTCCTTCGCGCCGGAGGACAGCCCCGATGCCATCAAGGCCCACGCAGACCACGTCCTCGACGTGCGAGAGGAGGGCCTGCTCGGACCGATTCTCAGGGCGATAGGCGTCTAGCCGTTCCGAAGCACGCCAAAATCAATACATCGGCAAGATTTCTTGCGTAAGCACCTGGCCCTGAACTTTCGTCACGGATCTCCGGTCGATTCGCCCTAAGATCGCGGCGACCTCCAGCCGTACCCCGCAGCTCAGGAGCACCGCGCGGTTCAGCGACCGGCTCAAGGCGATGGAATCGGTGCGCCGTAGGGGCCTGACTGCCACCCCTACCAGCTCCAGCGGGATGGCCAGCATCGTGCGGTTCCAGACTGCGGCATCGATCTCACCCCTGGCAACGACGGCCGGAACATGCGGATAGGCGCAATGGACGTATTCTAGACCTGCCCCCTCCGGAAACTCGGCAAGGGTGAGTTGGTGATGATCATAGGATTCGGGATCTATACCGACTGTGCGGATCTTCGGACCTTTCCGTTCCCCGCCCACAAGCGGAGAGCTATCCGTATCCACCATACCGGGTCGCAAAAGTACGAGAAGAGAGTCATCGCTATAGTAAGTCCACGGTCCGAAATCGAGGGTGGACCACTCTCCCTTCTGCGCCGCTGCATGGCTCGCCGCTTCTCTGGAGAGGAGCGCGAAGTCAGCCTTACCTTCGGCCACCAGCGCCGCGCGATTATACGATCCATGAACATAGAGTGCTTGAAGTGGTATTCCCAATTTCTCGAACTCCGAGCGAAGCCCCGTGGCGAGACCAGCCCACTCTGCGGAGTTGGGAAGTGGCATGACGCCTGTTACGGGTCCCAGCCCGGCAAGTACCCAGAGCTTATCGACACGAAGTTCCAAAATATATGTACCTTGGTGACCTTGCGCTCGGGTTCGCACCGCACCCACGCTCTCCAGGTCTCTGAGAGCCTTTTGTACGGTCCCCGATCCCACCTCGAGCAACTCCTGATAGCGGACCGTGGTGGGCAGGCGTTGGCCCACATCGCGGCCGAGCAGGTCCGCGGCTATTTGCTGAGAGGCTTTGAAATTCTTCTTGGGTGCGATCTGCATGTGCTCCGAACTCTCCACAGCGTTTCTCCTGTATTGTATTCGACCCACCTGCTGTCATATATGACGCTAGATCATCTATTCTCATAGCGGGTCAGTAAAGTCCTATGTGCAGACATAGATGGACGACGAGGATACGGCGAAGTCATGAACTAAAACCTAGTATGTAAGTCTTTTTGAGTGCTTAGCACCTTCATCGTTGCTGCCTCCTCCGTCAAGGACGAGCCGTTCCCCCCGAGGAAATTTTCACCTCGCACGAGCCCTTGCCATGGCCCTGATAGCTGGCTTCAGAAGCTCGGTTTAAAATCACAACAACTATTATCGAAGCTAGAACGTCAGACAGACGCTGAAGACCGAGTCGTGCGCGAAGGTCGTCTCGTATGTCTTGAGATACCTCGGATCGGAGACTTCGAGGACGCCTATAGTCGTACCCTCGCCTACGTCCATGTGGACACCGACGGCGACGGCTCTATGAGTGTTCCTTCAACGAGGACCTCATCGCTCTGGACCGTACTTGTATCGCTACGAGGGCTCCAGGCGCAGCAGGAAGCACCTTTATGGTGATCACGGCGGGTACGGAGAGTCACCAGCGCCTGTGGGGGATAACGTGCTACCGGACGCGCCTCAGATGCCATACGACACCCACTGCTACCCGACCAGACGGACAGGACGCCGCGGACGACACCGTACCGCAGATGGACCCCGGTAAAGCCTCTCAGATGCGCCAGGACGCGCGGGAGCGAGCCGACCGTGACGTGCGGCTTGCCCGCAAGCGAATGAGCCGCCCTGAGCGCAAGGATTACGACCGGATGCTAGAGCAGCTTAACGAGGACTCCGGCTTGTACAAACGCAACTGCTACAAGGAACGCGGGATCATAGGGAGTTGGGTGTCTCGATGCCGACGCTACGAGGTCGGGCGCTGGCAGCGGTCAAAGCGGAGCTCTGGTCGCGCAGCTCGACGCCGAGCGGCAGGCGGTCGTGGCGCAGCTCCAACGCGGAGCGTAAGGCGCTCGCGGAGCTGCTAGCCGAGAGCCGCCGGGGCCTTAGGGCGATGATGAGACCGGAGACCCCGGACTAGCCGTTCCCCGAGAGCAAGCGCTTGCACCGCGAAGCGTCCGGGTCCGACTCTACGAGGACTCCCGGATAGACGAGCAGGGGCGGCGTCGGGTTGTTCGGGATGCTCCCGTCGCACTTGAGAAACATTTCTATACTTCGGTCTCTCCGGTGTAGTCCACATCAGAACTCTTGAGCTCTTTATTGCACGTACTATCCGTTTCGGCGACGAGGTTAATCCTGGCGCGAGAGCCTGAGGTCGAGCGGGACGATTATGAGCGTGGCGAGAAGCAGCGCGGCGCAGAGGTAGAAGGCCGCCGCGAAGCCGGTCGCGGAGATGACGAAACCGAACATCAGCGCCCCGAGTCCGGTCCCAGCGTCGAAGGCGACGTTCCACATTGTGCTTCCGAGCCCGTACTCTTTCTTGGAGACTCGCTCCATCGTCAACAGTAGCGTGGAGTTCTGCAAGACCCCGAAGCCCGCCCCGAAGAGGACCGCCCCGAGGAGCAGTATCCATCCCTCCCCCGAGAGGGTCGCCACCCCGCCGGCGGCTGAGACGAGTCCGGGGAAGAGCAGGACTCGCGGGCCGTTGCGGTCGGCGAAGCGTCCGGCCCACCAGCGAAAGAAAGCCACCGAGACGCCGAAGAAGAGCAGTGCGCCCGTCGCGGAGAACAGACCGGCGCCGGGTTTCGCGAGCGGCAGGAACGTCAGGACGACGCCCGCGGTGATGGTCGTGGAGCAGAAGAGGAGCGTTATCGTGAGCAGCGGCCCACGCGAAAGTCCGGCGAAGAAACCCGTGCTCCCTTCCCGGTCGGGCTGCGGGACGTCCGTGATCGCCAGCGTGGCGACCACGCCGAGCAAAGGAATCGCCGCCCCCAGTACGAAAGCGACGCCGAAATCGAAGCGGTCCACCAGCCAGAGCCCGAGAGAGTTGCAGAAGATCGTCGGCACGGTGATGGCGATCCCGAGCAGCCCCAGAGCCTCGCCCCTCCGCTCCGGCGGCGCGAGTTCCGCGATCAACGCGACGAAGATGACCGTTACGATTCCGAACCCGACGCCGCGAACGAGCGTGACGGTGAGGATCGAAGCGACCGAGTCCGCGAAGACGTACAGAAAAGCGGGGAGCGAGAGCAATAATATCCCGACGGCGAGAGAACTCCGGTAACCGAAGCGTCTGAGGGCTCTTGGCATCTGGATCTGAGTGAGGACCGTCGTGAACATGAAGACCGCCGTGGCGACCCCGGCTCCCAGGCTCCCCCCTCCAATCTCACTGGTGTACAGCGGCACGACGGAGAGGAGCATCTGAAAACCAAACAGCGAGGCGAACGCCGCCCCCGTGAAGAGGAGCAACGGCGCGCTGAAGAGTGACGCCGAACCCGGGATCTCTTGCTCTTGTCTCCGCACGATCCCTAACTCTACCTGCGGAAGAGCGAATTATCTCGTAGTTCAGGCGTTCGGCCAGAGATCCCGCGCCTCGTCCCAAAAGGGAATGTCGCGTCGGTGGGCTCATCAAAGGCAACTAGGTGTCGGTGTGCCGACGCCGCTTAGCTGATTCGGAGCCCGGAAAGGACGTTGCCGCCGGGGTGTGGGTGATACTGGTGGGGGTGAGGATGATCCTCGGCGAGATCGTCCCGGCCTTCGAGGGCATCTCGCAGAAGATAATCCCCAACACCGTCCCCGCCCTAGACATCCCCATAATCTTCCCCTACGCGCCCACCGCCGTGCCGATCGGCTTCCTGGCGAGCACCGCAGCCGGGGTCGTGGCATCGTCGGCGGCGGGGCTGGTGTCTTCGGGAACGCCACCGGCGGCAGGAGGGGAGCGGTGCTCGGGGCCTTCGCCAACGGCCTGATCATCACCCTCCTCCCGGCGCTGCTCCTCGCCTACCTCGGCCAACTGGGACTCGCAAACACCACCT
>JACDDK010000011.1 GCA_013817025.1 Rubrobacter sp. | reverse complement strand
GCCGAGGCTCGTAAGGGTGTTCAGGAGCTCATAGCGGCCCGCGATGCGGTCGAACATCTCGCGCACGTGGTGGGCGCGGGCTTCGCCGGTGGGGAGTTTATGGCTCGGGGCCGACTTACGAGCCGCGCTCATCGGCCACCTTCCGCGCCACCGCCCGGATTCGCTCCTCCGAAGTTGCGGCGTCATCACCGGAGATAATTCGCAAGAGGTCCGAGAGGTGCGGCGTCCATAGATCGAGTGTGACCTCTTTCTTCTCGGAGATGGCTCCCGCGCCGTCCCGGATCATACGGCTAGCAACCGCCACGAACTCCGGCTCGTCCAACCGCGCGATAGTCTCCACCGCCCAGGCATAAGCGTTGTCTCCAACCAGCACCTCGTCGTCCGTAACATCCCCCGACGCGGACGCATAATGCGCGTCGAAGCCCTGCTGCAAGTACCCTAAAGCCTCCGCGACGACCGCGCCTCGACCGTCGTTCTCCGGTAGGCCCGCCACAGCGCGCAGAAAGATCCTCTCAAGCGAGATGCTGGGCGTGCGGCGTGTGGTGTGGTCCATCAGTCGCGGCCCGCGAACCATTCGCCCGCCGCCTCGAAAGTCCGCTCCAGGTCAGCCTCCGAATGAGCCGCCGAGATAAAGCCCGCCTCGTACTGGCTCGGCGCGAGGTAGACGCCGCGAGAAAGCATGTGCCAGAAGAAGTCCGCGAACGCAGCCGTGTCCGAACGGGCCGCCGACTCGAAGTCCGTCACCGGCCCGTCCGCGAAGAAGATACTCACCATCGAGCCGACCTGATTTATGGTGAACGGACGACTTCCCGTGGAGGCGACTTCATACATTCCCTTGCTCCACCGCTCGCCGAGGGCGTCGAGGCGGCTGTAGAAGTCCGGTTCGCTGGCCGCCTTGAGAGTGGCTAGACCGGCGGCCATAGCCAGGGGGTTGCCGGAGAGGGTGCCGGCTTGGTAGATGGGGCCGGAGGGGGCGATGCGGGCCATGATCTCCTCCTTGCCACCGTAGGCCCCAACCGGGAGGCCACCACCAATGATCTTGCCGAGGCACGTCATGTCCGGGGTGACGCCGTAAAGCTCTTGTGCGCCACCTCGGGCGAGCCGAAAGCCTGTCATCACCTCATCGAAGATCAAGATTACGCCGTAACGTTCCGTCAACTCCCGCAATCCTTCGAGGTAGCCGTCGGCGGGCGGCACGCAGCCCATGTTCCCGCCCACCGGCTCCAGGATCACGGCGGCGAACTCCTCGCCTTCCCTCTCGAACAGGTCGCGCACGGCACGCAGGTCGTTGTACGGTAGGACGGCGGTGTCTTTGGCGGCGCCCTTCGTTACACCGGGGCTATCCGGGAGCCCCAGGGTCGCCACACCGGAGCCCGCCGAGACCAACAGGGCGTCGCCGTGGCCGTGGTAGTTGCCGTCGAACTTGAGGATGCGTTCTCGGGCCGTGAATCCTCTGGCGGCCCGGATCGCGCTCATCGTCGCCTCGGTCCCGGAGTTGGTCATCCTGATCATCTCCACGGACGGAACCGCCTCGCACACCAACGCAGCCAACTCTACTTCGAGCTCCGTAGGCGCGCCGAAGGTCGTTCCCTTGCGGGCTGTCTGTTCGATGGACGAGATCACCTCTGGATAAGCATGTCCTAAAACCAACGGCCCGTAGCTCATCACGTAGTCGATGTAGGAGTTGCCATCCACGTCGAAGATGCGCGAACCTTCGCCGCGCTGCATGAACAACGGGTCTCCGCCGACCGACCGGAACGCCCGCACGGGGCTGTTCACGCCGCCGGGCATAAGCTTCACGGCCCGCTGCATGAGGCGGGCGGATCGGTCGCGGGCTAACAGTTCTCTGGGATCGACGTTACTGCCACGCAAGACGTGAAAGCTCCTCTCGAAAGTACCTCTCTTTTATAGTCCGCTCCCGTAACCGGCGCGGTGTACAGGCTTACAGTAAACGCCCTTTCCGCGACTCCAACCGGGGGCGCGCCGGAAAGTTTACCCTGTATATGAAACGGCGTTCCGCAACGTACGGGATCGAACGCCGGGAGCAGCTTAACCCGCCAGCCACCCCGCTACATCCGGGGCGTGGTAGCTGATAATGATGTCCGCTCCGGCGCGTTTTATGCCGGTCAGGGCTTCCATTACGGCTCGTTCCTCGTCTATCCAACCGTTCTGGGCGGCGGCTTTTATCATGGCGTACTCGCCGCTGACGTTGTAGGCCGCGACCGGAAGATCCGTAGCCTCGCGCACCCGCCGCACTACGTCCAGATACGGCAGCGCGGGCTTGACCATCACGATATCGGCCCCCTCTTCCACGTCTAGCTCGGTTTCCACGAGGGCTTCGCGGGCGTTGGCCGGGTCCATCTGGTAGCTGCGTCGGTCGCCGAACTGCGGCGCGCTGCCGGCGGCTTCGCGGAACGGGCCGTAGAACGCCGAAGCGTACTTGGCCGCGTAGGCCATGATGGGCGTGTTCTCGAACCCCTCGCGGTCGAGATCCGCCCGGATCGCCGCTACCCGCCCATCCATCATGTCCGACGGCGCGACGATGTCCGCTCCGGCCTCGGCGTGCGAGGAGGCCGTCCGAGCCAGAAGCTCCAGGCTAACGTCGTTCAAGACCTCGCCCGTATCCTTCTCGACGACCCCGCAATGCCCGTGGCTCATGTACTCGCACAGACACACGTCCGTCACGACGAGCAACCCCGGCAGAGCGTCTTTTATGGCGCGGGTGGCGAGTTGCACGATGCCCTCGGCGTCGTAAGCACCGCTCGCGGCCTCGTCCTTCTCGTCCGGGATACCGAAGAGCAAGACGCCGGGGATACCCAGGGAGTGAGCCCTTTTAGCCTCGGCTACAGCGTGGTTTATGGAGAGCTGGAAGATGCCGGGCATCGAGGCGATGGGGTTCTTTACGTCCTCTCCGGCGGCGACGAAGATCGGGTATATGAAATCTCCCGGCGTGAGGTGCGTCTCGCGCACGAGGCCGCGCAGGGCGGCGTTGCGACGAGTTCTTCTCAGCCTCTGTTGTGGGAATGCCATATTGAATTCCACCTTTCCGTCGGAAGTTGTCCTTCCGGTAATCGTTGCCCTATCTTTACCTGCTGGATCTCGCCGCTTCGGCCTCCCGAAGTCTCCGCGACAGGGAGTAGTCGACGAAAGTCAGACAAGTCATTAGGCCCAAGCCACCGGTTGCGCGTTTGCGCTCCGGTATCTCCGACACAAGGACGCTAGCGTAATTCAGGGCTATCACGACGTTCAGGAGGGCTCGGGCCAGCATCCATCGCGACCGGCTTCGATCCACTAACAACCCCATTCCGACCACTAGATCGCTCACCCCGATGACGCGGGCAAGCTGTTCTCGGTCCCCCCACCCCAGGAACGACGCGCTCTTACGCGGTGCCAGCGTCAAAGCGAACCCCAGCCCCAGGCTCACCCATCCTACGCCGGACGCCGCCTCTTGCGCGTAGTCGTTTGCTATACGGGGCATGGTTGCCTAGCTCCTTCTCTCCAACAAGCCGGCGGCGAACAGGTCCACCACCGCCTCGACAAGTCCCGGTATAGTGTACTCGGCGGCCTCGGCATCGACCCGAATACCGTATTTTCGGGCGGCGTCGGCGGTTATGGGGCCGATGCAGGCGACTTGCGTGTTGAAGAGCAGCCGCGCGGCCTCTTTGCCGAACGCCTGTACGAAGTTCTCGACGGTGGAGCTTGCCGTGAAGGTTACGCAGTCGATGCCACCGGTTTCGAGCAGTTTTGCGAGTTCATCGGCACCGGTCGAGATCGGTACGGTCTCGTAGGCTGGCGGGACGACAACCTCCGCACCCGCCTCGCGCAGCTCCTCGGGAAGTATCTCGCGGGCGACTTTCGCACGCGGGATCAGGACTCGGCTACCGGCGAGCGAGCCGGTGTCGAGGGCTTCGATCAGGGCCTCCGCCCTATACTCCTCCGGCACCACATCCACCGATAACCCGGCCTCTCGAACGCGCTCCGCCGTCGCCGGGCCGATGGCGGCGACCTTCGCGTCTCGCGGCACGGCCCGCAAGTCCAGCCGATGATGTCGCAAGCGTTCGAGGAAGGCGTCCACGCCGTTGACGCTGGTAAACACGATCCAATCAAAGGAATCTAGTTGCTGGATCGCGCCGTCCAGCGGCCCGAAGTCTTGTGGCTGCTGTATCTCTATCGTCGGGAACTCCCGGACTTCGGCACCGAGTTTTTCGAGTTCGACGGATAGCTCTCCGGCTTGCGCCCGCGCCCGCGTGACGACGACGCGCCGTCCGAAGAGCGGTCGCTTCTCGTACCAGTCCAGGCCCAACTCGCGCAAGCTCACCACGTCGCCGACGACGGTGATGGCGGGTGGTCCGAGATCCGCTTCTCGTACCTTTTCGGTGATGTCTTCGAGGGTGCCGGTGACGGTGCGTTGCTCGGGCTTGGTTCCCCAGCGCACGCAGGCTACGGGGGTTTCGGGGGTTCTGCCAGCGGCGATGAGTTGGGTGGAGATCTCCTTCAAGCGTCCGATGCCCATGTACAACACGAGCGTGTCGGCGCCGTTGGAGATCTTCCGCCAGTCCACGTCCGAGCGACCCTTCGTCGGGTCTTCGTGGCCGGTGATGAAAGCGACGGACGTTGCGACGTTGCGATGCGTCACGGGGATTCCAGCGTAGGCCGGGGCCGCGACGCCGCTGGTTACGCCAGGAACGACCTCGAACGGGAGCCCCGCTTCTATAAGCTCCAGCGCCTCCTCGCTGCCGCGCCCGAAGATGTACGGGTCGCCGCCCTTCAGGCGCACGACGGTCTTTCCGGCGCGTCCGAGCTTCACGAGGACAGCGTTTATCATCTCCTGGCTCATGGTGTGCTCGCCGGGCTTCTTGCCAACGTAGATGCGTTCGGCTTCGGGCTTTGCGTGCTCCAAGAGCGCCTCCGGGGCGAGCCGGTCGTAGACGATAGCGTCGGCTTCTTGGATGCAGCGCAGGCCCTTGACGGTTAGAAGGCCGGGGTCGCCAGGGCCGGAACCGACCAGGTAGATCACGAACTCCTCACCTCCCGCACCTCGCCCAACACGATGGCCGCCCCCCGCTCCAAAAGCTCTCGCGCCAGCCCCTCCCCGACCTCCTCGGGCTCCGACCCAACGGCCTCCCCCCGATAAACCAGAGCCCCATCCGGCGACACCACGATCCCGAGCAGCCAGACGTCCGTATCGTTCACCACCCGTCCCAGCGCACCAACCGGCACCCGGCAACCACCTTCGAGCGTCCGCAACATCGCCCGCTCCGCCCGTGTCGCAAGGGCACTCGGCTCGTGGTTCAACGCCGCTCGAATCTCATCCCGCAAGGCGTGATCTTCGATCATCGCGGCGGCTAGAGCGCCCTGTCCCACCGCTGGCAACATAACCTCCGGCGGAATCACGGTGTACGTCGCATCCAGCCCGAGACGTTCGAGGCCGGCGCGGGCCAGCACGAGCGCGTCGGCGGCACCTTCACGCACCTTGCGGATTCGAGTGTCGACGTTCCCCCGAATATCGACTATTTGAAGGTCCGGGCGATGGTGCAAGAGTTGCGCCCGCCTCCGCAAGCTGGAGGTGGCGACGATGGTCTCGTTCGGGAGGTCTTCGATTGTGGATCCAACCTCCGAGACCAGCGCGTCGCTGGGGTCGTGGCGTTCGGTGATGGCGGCAAGCGCGATGCCATCGGGCAGGTCCGTGGGTACATCTTTCAGGGAGTGGATGGCGACGTCGATCTCACCTCGCAACAACGCCTCGTCCAACTGCCGCGTGAAGACGTCTCGCTGGTCCAGGACCGAGAGCGGCGTCTCGGGGTGTTGCTCGCTGGTCGTCTTTATAACCCGCACCTCGACCGATAGGCCCGCCTCGCGCAGCTTACCGGCGCAGGTCTCGGCCTGAGCGAGGGCTAGTCTGGAACCTCTGGTTCCTAGAACTACGGATGGGGCCGGGCTCATGAGCGTTCCGTGCGCGAGCGGTGCAGCTCCACCTCGATGCCTTCGAAGGCGTGCAGGCTGCGGCGGACCTCAGCGCCGTCCAGCGGCGAGCCGGACTCGGCGCGGGCTTTCAAGGATGCTATCGGGCCGTGCAGCAGCTTGTTAACGAGCGAATGGCTCATCTTCTCCAGCACCGCCGTCTCCTCGGGGGTGAGGTCCAGGCGTTTCAGGGCTCGGGATAGTTCGTGGTGGCGTATCCGCTCGGCCTCGCTTCGGAGTTCCTGGATCAGCGGGACCACATGCAGAGTGGAGATCCAGGCCATGTACTCCGCCACCGCCGGCGCTATGAGCTTCTCGCCTTCCTCCGCCGCCGACCGCCGATCACCGGCGTTGCGCTCGACGACCGCCTGAAGGTCGTCCATGTCGTACAGATACACGTTGGCCAGCGTCTGCACGACCGGGTCCACGTCCCGCGGGACCGCGATGTCTATGAGGAACAGCGGCTCCTCACGGCTCTCCATCGCCCCCGCGACGACCTCGCCGCCCACGACCCAATCGCCCGAACCCGTAGAGCTTACGACCACGTCCACCTCCGGCAGTTGCCCGGCGATGTCCTCAAAAGCCACGGCCGCGCCCCCCACGAGATCCGCCAGCAGCCACGCCCGCTCGGGGGTGCGGTTGGCGATGCGAAGGTCGGAGATCCCACGTCTTCGCAGGTGCTTTACGACCAACTCGCTCATCTCGCCCGCGCCGAGCACCAACGCTGTTCGTCCCGCGAGCGTCCCGAAGACTTCTTCGGCCAGCTTCGCGGCCACGTGCGGCACGGAGAGCGAGCTATCGCCGATACCGGTTTCCGAACGCACGTCCTTGCCGATCCTCAGCGACGTATGAAACAGGCGGTTGAGCAACGGCCCGGCGCACCGCTCCTCGGTCGCGGCCCGGTACGCATCCCGCACCTGACCCAGGATCTGCGCCTCCCCAACCACCATCGAATCCAGCGACGACGCCACCCGATACAGATGCCGCACAGCCTCCGCATCCGTCATCCAGTAGGTATCCTTCTCCAACGATTCCCGATCGACGCCCCGGTTCTCGGCCAGAGCGTCCAGCATACGCCCGTGCGCCGCCTCGTCCTTGACGACGGCGTAGACTTCGGTGCGGTTGCAGGTCGAGAGCAACACGGCCTCCGAGATCACGCCTTCGTCTTTTAGATGCCGCAGGAAAGGTCGGCCCGCACACGGCGGGAACGCGACCCGCTCGCGCACCTCGATGGGCGCCGAGCGGTGGTTCATCCCGAGAGCCGCGATAAGCACCGTACCACCTCCCGCTCCAACTCTTCACCGGGCGCGACGACGCCCCCCCGCGTTCGACCGTACTCTTCCACGATCCCGGCCCACTCCGGCCCGAAAGACTTTTCCAGCTCCGCCCGGATCCTACGCGCCAGCGTTGGTGAGGCTCCACCCGTCGAGACCGTCACCTGAAGTCCGCCGCGCCGCAGCGTGGACGGCAGCGCGAAATCTCCCTCGGAGGGGAGATCCGCGACGTTCACCGGCACGCCGCGCTCCTTCGCCTCGCGGGCGACCGCAGCGTTCGCTTCGCGCGAATCCGTCGCGGCGAAAGCCAGATACGCGCCGACTAGATCCCCCGGCTCGTAGCGACGCTGGTGTAGCTCGGTCGCTACGCTGGCGAGTTCCGGCAGGATCTCCGGTGAGATCACGACGACCTCCGCGCGAGCTTGCAACAACTTGCGGGCCTTTCTGTTGGCGACCGCACCGCCACCGACGACCACGCAGCGACGACCGGAGAGGTCCATGAACATCGGGTAAAGGACGGTGTTTTTGCCCTCGATCTCTCTCTCCTAACCTGCTGTTCGGCCCGCGACTAGAACGGCCAGTCTAGCATAGCCGCACCGCCAGTATCATTGACGCGCAAAGTGTTGCATGTGCATCCGGGAACCACCGTATAAGGCTTCACGAAGCCTCTTCCTTCGTCTTCTCCAGCAGCTTGATCTCCCCGATAACCATGCCCTTATCCACGGCCTTGCACATGTCGTAAATAGTCAAGGCGGCGACGCTCACGGCTGTGAGCGCCTCCATCTCGACGCCGGTGCGGTCGCTGACGCGGGCGGTGGCTGTGATGCCGACGCGATCCTCGGCCACCTCGAACTCGATATCGACGGCGGTCAGGTTCAGGCCGTGGCAGAGCGGGATCAGATCCGGCGTCCTCTTCGCCGCCATCACCCCCGCTATGCGCGCCGTATTTAAAGCGTCACCCTTAGGCAAAGCTTTTTCGCGCAAGAGATCGACGGTCTCCGGCGACATCAGAACGTAGCCGCCAGCGGTTGCCGTGCGCCGCACCACGACCTTCGCCCCCACGTCGACCATCCGCGCAGACCCATCCCGGTCCAGATGCGAAAACTCCGTCATCTACACTACCTCCAACTCGACCCCGACGGCCCGATGATCGCTGCGTCCCTCCCTCAGAGCATACCCTGCCTCCCGAAACCCACCCCGATACGCTACAAAGTCTATCCGGCGACGGCGCCCGAGCGTCGGTGCTTCGTCGCCCGCCGGTCGGAGTTCGGTTTCGAGCATCAGATCCGCCAGATGCACATCCGATGTGGTCGCGTTCAGGTCCCCACACAACACTGCGTTACCACTCGTCCCCAAAAGCCCCGCCAGCGTCGAAAGACAGCGGTCCCGCAGCCCCGCCTCGTATGGCAGATGCGTGTGCACCAGCCGAAACTCCCGCCCCCGCCAGACAATATGACAGACCTGCGCGGCCCGCGGCGTAAGACCATCCCTCCACGCACGCCGCTCCTCGCGACGCAACATCCGCGCCCGCTTCAGCGACCATCCCGTCGGGATCCAGCCAAAGTACGAGTTCAATTGAAACGTTCGCCGCGCCACGAACGAGGCGTCTTGCGGCAGGACCACCGCCAGAGACTCCCACCCGAACATCACCCGCGAGAGAAAGCCCCGGTCCCCGAACCGTTCTCGCAACTCCCGCTTCCGGACGACGCTCAACTCCTGCAAGCAGATCAGCGCTTCCTCGCGCAGCAAAGTGTCCAGCGCCTCGTCGCGCCCCGCTCGCTCCCGATAGGTGTTGTAGGTCGTCACCGCCAGCCGATGCACGAAACCAATCCTCACTCTTTAGCCCTCGAAAAGCGGAATGCGGGGGGATCGAACCACCACGGCCGCATTACGGCCGCAAACTGGTTTTGAAGACCAGCCGGGCCACCAGGCCCACGCATTCCACGAACCGGACGGTTTCGAGGGAGTTTAGTATATCCGCTGCAAACCGACCCAAGCAATCCGCGACATATGGCTGGAGCAACGCTTGAAAGCACCATACGGCTCCACCAGCGATCATACTAGCCGGATTGCCATGCTACGACTCCGGTCTATTGACGACGGAGAGAGGAGGCTCGGATGCACTCCTCTCTCCAATGACGCTCCCCGGCAGGCCTTTATGCTGGTCGGTTGGATCCTACCCTTTCGAGGTATCCGAGGCACGTTCGGCGTTGGCGCGGGCCGCGTCCCGGATGAACCCCGAGAGTCCGGGAGCGAGCGCATCGTAGTTGGCCCGGAACCTCTCGTCGCTGACGTACATTTCGCCCAGGCCCCGGTGGCTCTCGTGGCTGCAGTCGTAGTACCAACGGCTGATGTGCTGACGATGCGCTTCGACGGCAGCCATCGCCGCCTCGCTATCCGGCGCCGTCCCCGACTCGAACAGCGCCGCCAGGTTGGCCGCCACCTCATCATGCTCGGTTTTGATCTTCAGCCAATCTTCCTTCGTGTAGTTCGAGACGCGACGCTGGGATTGGCGGTAGGCGTCGATGCCGCCCCAGCGCTGCTCGGCCTCCTCGGCGTGGTCTTCGGGGCTGAAGTCGCCGAATACCTCCAGCCTCTCCTCCGGCGTCAACTTGATGTCCATATCTCGTGCCTCCATTTCGTAGTCAATGGCCGCGACCATCTTTTGTAACCGCTCCATCCTCTCGGTCAGCAGCCCACGCTGGTGACGCAGGTGACCGACCGCGTCGGTGCGAGGGTCGTCCACGATAGCCGCGATCTCTTCCAAGGCGAACCCGAGTTCCCTGTAAAACAGGATCCGCTGCAGTCGCTCCAAGTCGGGCTCTTCGTAGATGCGGTAGCCAGCCGCGCTACGTCCACCGGGCGAGAGCAAGCCGATCTCATCGTAGTGGTGCAGCGTCCGGATCGTCACACCGGCGAGATCCGCCACTCGACCTACCGAGTAGCTCACGGTTTCACCTCCTTACGCTCCAGAGTCTACGGCCTCACCCAACGTGAGGGTCAAGGAGATCCCATAAGAAATTTCGGAAACTAAAGGAGACGAAGAAGATTACTGGACTCTGTCTGCTGGACCCGCCAAGCTATTAACATCATGTGTCGCGGACATCACGAGTTGGTTTATCCGCTAGTGCCAAGGCGAACAGACCAGCGTATCGCGTCCTGTGAAGAGACCTCAAATCCGGCGCAGAGGTATCGGGGAAGTCCCTTTCTCGGTGATGCGGTAACAGCGGGTCTCCGGCTCCCGGTGGGCCAGGGAGATTATCGCGTGCGCGGCCTCCGGGTAGGCTGAGAGTTGCGCGTCGCGATCCGACGGAATGGCGGAGGTACGGGGATGTGAGTGGTAGGTACCCGTGATCTCCAGCCCCCCGTCCCGGATCTCACGCATGGTGGACAGTTGGACTTCGGGGTCCATCCTGAAGGCTACCCTCGCATCGGGCGCGACGTTGGGTACCGGGCAGACCTTCGAGATCACGCCGTTACGCCCGGCGAGCCAGCCGCAGACCTCGTTGGGTACCTCCTGGCGGGCGTGGGCGTGGATCTCTTCCAGCAGGCTTTGCGGGATGGAGATCAGAGCGCCTCCTGGCCCGCGAGCGCCGTGGGAGCGAACGGCCGCAGGTCCACCGATGGAGCCTCGCCCAGTGCCGCCTCGGAGATGGCCTTCCCGGTGATCGGAGCGAGCAGGACCCCGTTGCGGTAGTGCCCCGTCGCCACCAGCAGACCGTCCCAACCCTCGACGGCACCGAGTATCGGGCGGCCGGTGGGCGTGGCGGGGCGGAGTCCACCCCAGGCGTTCAGGAAAGGTGCGTCTTTTAGGGTGGGGATGAGATCCAGCGCGGCGGCGGAGAGCCGGGCCACGCCGCCCAGCGTCGGCCGGCGGTCGTGGACGCCCGGCTCCTCCGTCGCCCCCACGATCATCCGCCCGTCCCGCTTGGGGACCGCGTAGCACCGCTCCCCCCACACGTTGGCCCTCGTCGGAGCGGGCCGGACACCGACCGCCAGGACTTCGCCCTTCACGGGATAGACCGGCAGGTTGACGCCGAGGTCTTCGGCGAGGATTCCGCTCGACGCTCCGCCGCAGAGCACGACGGCGCCGGCCGGGATCTCCCCCCGCGCGGTGCGGACGCCGGTCACCCTCCCACTCTCCGTCACGAACCCGGTAACGCGGGTGAAATCCAAGATCCAGACCCCTCTCTCGGTGGCGGCGAGCACGAGCGCCTGTACGAGCCGGGGAGAGTTGACCTGTCCGTCTTCCGGCAGGTACAGCGCGGCGGAGACGTCCGGCGAGAGGGCCGGTTCGAGATCTCGCGCCTCCTCCCCCGACAACCACCGGGCGGAGAGTCCAAGGCCCGCCTGCCAAGAGTATCTCGCGTACAGATCTCTCTCGCCCTCCACGCTCGACGCGACGCTGAGCGTACCGGACCACGCGTATTCAGGATCCAAGCCCGTCCGTTCACGCAACTCCTCGCCGAGTGGACCGTGAAGGTCGCGGCTCGCCAGGAGAAGGTCCAGGAACGGTCCCGGCTCGTGGGCTTCGGCCTGGGCCGCGAGCATTCCGGCGGCCGCCCCGGAGGCCCCGCCGCCGATCCCTTCGGCCTCCACCAGGACGACCTTCGCTCCGCTCCGGGCGGCGTGATAGGCGACGGAGCACCCTATGACGCCCCCGCCGACGACCGCCACGTCCACGGCGTCCATGCTACGCGGTGCTCCCCGCCGGCACGCCCAGGGTCGGGCTCGAAGGATGCGCCACCGGGCTCTTCGGCATCCTGCCCGCCAGGAAGGCGAGCCTGCCGCCCTCGACACCGAACCTCATCGCCTCGGCCATGCCCGGCGGGTCGACGGCGCGGGCTATCGCCGTGTTCACGAGCACGGCGTCGGCCCCGCACTCCATCGCCATCGCGGCGTCGGAGGGGACGCCTATGCCGGCATCGACCACCACGGGCACGGACACGCGCTCGACTATCCGGCGGACGCTCGCCCAGTCCACCATCCCCTGTCCCGAACCTATCGGGGAGCCGAGCGGCATCACCGTCGCGGCCCCGGCTTCCTCCAGACGCATGGCGGCCACGAGATCCGGGCTGGTGTACGGGAGCACGACGAAGCCTTCGTCCACCAATACCTTCGTGGCCTCGATCGTCGCGGCGGTGTCGGGCCAGAGGGTGCTCTTCTCGCCGATGACCTCCAATTTCAGCCAGTTGGTCCCGGTGACCTCCCGTGCCAGACGGGCCATCTTGACGGCCTGATCCGCGGTCGTGGCACCCGCAGTGTTCGGGAGTAGCCGGTAACGGGAGAGGTCCAGTTCCTGGAGGATGGATCCGCCGCCGGAGAGGTCCATGTAGCGGATCGCGACGGTCACCATCCAAGTCCCCGAGCGATGGAGCACGGCGTTCATCGTCTCTGAATCAGGATACTTACCCGTACCGAGAAAAAGCCGGGAGGAGAACCGTTCTCCGGCGATCACCAACTCGTCCGGCTCTCCGCTACCGCCCGCGACGGCGTGCACCACTTCCACCTCGTCTCCGGCCTGGATCCTGCACCCCTCCCACTCGTCCCGTCGGATCACGTCGCCGTTGACGGCGACGACAATGGCCTTCGCGGGTATCCCCTTCTCGGCCAGCAACGCCTCGATCGTCGGCTCGGGTGACTCGATCTCTACCGTCTTGCGGTTCAGCATGATGTCCATCGTATTCCTCCTTTTCGTGGTTGTGGCATGGGGTGTCGGGGGCGAAAACCTTCCAGCGCGCGCCGCAATTCGACCGTGGCGAGTCCGGGGTCCGGGGCCGCGAGTATCGCGGAGATGACGGCTATGCCGGCGCACCCGGTACGGGCCACCTCCCGTGCGTTGGAGGCGTCGATCCCCCCGACGGCCAGTACCGGCACCTCCACGGACTCCACGATCTCCGCCAGCTCCCGAACGCCGCGCGGCGGCGCGCCGGGCTTGGACGACGTGGGATAGAGGTGACCGAAGGTAACGTAGTCCGCGCCCGCCGCGGCGGCCTCGCGGGCCTCCTTCAGACCATGAACGGACGCGCCGAGGAGGCGGTCCCCGATCAGCCCCCGCGCCACGTCGGGCGGGAGGCTCTTACCGGCAAGGTGTACCCCATCCGCGTCCGCCGCGAGCGCCACGTCTACGCGGTCGTTGACCAGGACTCCGGCACCGGCTCCCCTGACCAGCGCCACGGTCTCGCTCGTCGTCTCGTACAAGTCGCGGGCGGCTCCCCCCTTCTGCCGCACCTGCACCCAGTCCACGCCGTTGCGTACGGAGGCCCGCAACACCGCACGCGGGTCGCCGCGAAAGCTTTTACGGTCGGTTATGAGATGTATCTGGAGGTGATGCGCCAAAGTGGAACCTCCCGGCGGCGGCCCCAAAAAAGGAGCCGCCACGCCAATTCACCCGGCGCGGCGGCAACGCTAATCCCGTTACCCATATCCACGCTTTCCTCCGCCGGTATTAGCCGGTTCAGGTTCTAAGGGTATGATCTCAGCCTTACAGACACCCCTAGCGTGCCACGGTGAGTATAGCAAGTGCGGCCTCGCCGCTCCAGCGTCCGGCGAGTCGAGCGTCAGCGGTAGCGGCGGGTGAGGACTCGAACGTCGCCGGTGCGGCTGGTAACTCCCTGCGCGTCCGAGTGCTCCAACCAGGCTTGCGCGTACTTGCGGCTGGTGCCAAGGCGGTCGCGGAATCCGGAGAGCGAGATGTCGCCATCCCGTCGGCAGACACCTTTGATCTCTTCCAGTACGGTGTCCGCCGCCTCGCGCGCCGCGAACATCGACGGTCCGAGGGCCACGACCTCGCCACGCTTTGCCAGCAACCGCAACGCGGGCGTTGGCTTCGTGGTTGGTGGCTCCACACCCGCCTGGCGCAAGGCTTCGAGTATTTGCTCCGCTTCGTGCTCCAACTCGGGTGGGATCTCGTCTGCATCCGGGAGACTTACGCCGGTCTCCGAAACCCGGATCTCCTCTTTCGACAGCTCTTCCAGCAAGGCATCGGCGAGGCGTGGAGCGAGTCCGGTCGCGGTGCGGGCTTCGGCGACGGAGAGAGCGGAGTCCTCGGGCCGTTCTTTGGCACGGCGCTTCAACGCTTTGAGGAGTCGATCCCTCGCCCCCGCCACCTTCGCCGCTGGCGCGTAGAGTTGTCCGACCTTCCGCACCTGCGGGTTGCTCTGCGCCGCGTGTAGTATTTCCTCTGAGGACGAAGAGAGCGTGAGGATGAGTTCATCGACGCTCATGCCGTCCTCCGGTGCGCGGGCGAGGATCATGGGTACCGTCTTCGAGGCGTCGCGGCTTTCGAGGGCTTCGAGCCAGGCGGCGTCGGGGCGGCGATCCGTTGGCGCGGGATCCAGGACCGTCCCCCCACCAACCGTTACCGGCGGCGCGAGCGAGCGCAGCACGAAACGATCACCGGACAGAACCACGAGCGGCTCCTCCAGCCGCAGCCGGACCAGAGCCGACGCACCGGGCCGCATCTCGTCTGCGTCGAGCAGGCGGACGCGGGCGTTGGTGGAGCGCGTACCGTGGTGCAGCCGAACCCGGCCCCCGTGGCGCAAGGGCTTCGCACTCTCCAAAAGCTGTATCCGAGCGTCGAGGACGCGGGATTCGGGGACGGGTCTTGAGAGCAGGACGTCGCCAGCCTGTATCTCGGAAGCCTCCACGCCGGTGAGGTCGAGGGCGGTGCGGGCGCCGGCGTGGGCGGCTTCGGCGGGCCGCTCGTGGTTCTGGACGCCGCGCACCCGGGGGCGGTGGCCGGAGGCGGTGTGGAGGGTGTCGCCGGCCCGGATCTCACCGCTCCACAAAGTCCCGGTGACCACGACCCCAATCCCCTTGAGCACGAACGCTCGGTCCACCGGCATCCGCGCAAGTCCGCCGTCCTGGCGCTCATCGACGCTCCCACCCGTCAGCTCATCGAGAGCCTCTAGAAGCTCGTCCACGCCCGCGCCGGTGGTACCGCTCACGGGAATTATCTGGGCGGCGACGCCGGTTTCTTCCAGTAGCTCCTCCACGTCGAGTTGCGCCAG
>JACDDK010000097.1 GCA_013817025.1 Rubrobacter sp. | reverse complement strand
CCAGCCGGGCGTCGCCGGGGTTGTCCTCGACCAGCAGTACGTCTATAGGCGATTTGTTCGGGACTCCGCTCACCTCCGTTGATCTCCTCTTACCGGCAGGGTGAAGAAGAACGTGCTCCCCTCACCCGGCACGGATTCCACCCATATTCTACCCCCATGGCGCTCCACGATCCTCTTGCACACGGCGAGTCCTATGCCGGTTCCCGAATACTCCCCCTGTCCGTGTAACCTCTGGAAGATCACGAACACCCGCTCGGCGAAGCGAGTCTCGAGCCCGACTCCGTTGTCCCTCACGAAGAACATCCATTCCTCACCCCGACGCTCCGCCCGGACCTCGACCTCCGGCGGTGCCTCGCCTCGAAACTTTATGGCGTTGCCGAGGAGGTTCTGAAAGAGTTGCACGAGTTGCGTGGCGTCGCCCACGACCATCGGTAGCGACCCGGCGGTCACGCTCGCGCCGCTCTCCTCGATGGCGATCTTCAGATTGGCGAGCGCGGCCTCGAAAACCGCCGAAAGGTCCACAGGTTCCGGGTCCTTGCTCCGCCTGCCGATCCGCGAGTAGGAGAGAAGGTCGTTTATGAGGATCTGCATTCGGGTCGCGCCGTCCACGGCGTAGCCTATGAACTCGTCTGCGTCCTCGTCGAGTTTCCCCTTGTAACGCCGGGCGAGTAGCTGAGTGTAGCTGGAGACCATCCGCAGGGGTTCCTGAAGGTCGTGGGAGGCTACGTAGGCGAACTGTTCGAGTTCGGCGTTGGAGCGTTCGAGTTCCTCGGCGCGTTGCTGAAGCGCCTGTTCGTAGCGGTGGCGTTCGGTGATGTCGCGGGCGATGATTACGAACTGGACCGTCTCGCCGAACCGGAACTCCCGGACGGCTATTTCGAGGGCTACTCTCTCGCCGTCCTTGCGGACTAGCGTGACCTCCTGGTGATTCTGCCCGCCCTCGCCGCTCATGCGCCGCCCAAAACGCTCCACGAACGCGGCCCGCTCCTCGGGGACGAGAAGCTCGAACAAGCTCGGAAGCGCTATAAGCTCGTGCTCGGCGTAGCCGCTGATCCCGCAAAACGCCCCGTTGACGTAAACGATACGCGAACCCTCCAGGATGACGAAGCCCTCGCCAACCTCGCTCTGGGCCTGGAGCAAGGCCTCGTAGAGGTCCCGCTGGCGACTGAGTTCGCTCTGGGCGCGCTCCCTCTCGGAGATCTCGCGCCGCGCCTCGTCGTAGAGCCGGGCGTTCTCGACGGCCACGGCCGCGCGGCGCGCCAGGTCCTCGGCGATCTTCAAGTCGGCTTCGGCGTAGCGCCGCCCGGACTCGGCCATGACCAGCGTGATCGCGCCCAGAACCCGCCCCTGGAACAAGAGCGGCACTATCATGTACGACCGGAGGCCCAACCGACCCAACAGTTCGCGGTGCTCGTCGTCCACGGCGGCCTCTCGCAGCAGAGACTCGGGGATCTCGGCGGCGATCTGCGGCTCGCCGCTACGCAAGACGCCCGGCACCCCGATCCCGGAGTTCGGATCCCTCGGGTATCGTTCCTGCAATTCGTGGGCCAGAGCTATCTTCTCCGGGTCCTGGTGCTCCACCGCCAGCCGCTCGATGGTTCCGCCCTCGCCGATCACGTCCACCGCGCACCAGTCGGCCATGAACGGCACCGCAAGCCGCGCCACGCTGGAGAGCGTCGTACCGTAATCGAGCGAGGAGGCGAGGATGGCGCTAGCGTCCCCGAGGAAGCGCGAGGCATCCTCGCCGCGCCTGCGCTCGGTAACGTCCAATATCGAGGTCACGCGCACCCGCCGGCCCCGGTAATCCATGAAACCCGGACGGATCTCAGCCGGGAAGGTGGTGCCGTCCTTACGCATGCCCGACGCCTCGTATATCCCGGTGTCGTCGGCCCGGATCCGGCGCGCCACCTCCTCCCGGTCGCCGGGCGCCACGAGACGCATGGCGTCCATCCCTTGCGCCTCCTCGTACTCGTAGCCGAACATGTGCGTGAAGGTCTTGTTAACGTCGAAAACCTCGCCGTTCTCGCTGAGCGCCAGTCCTTCCACCACCTCGTCGGCGAGCCGCCGCGAGCGTTCTTCGTTCTCCTTGAGGTCCCGCTGGTATCCCTGTACCTCAGCCGCCCGCTCCTCGGCCTGCCGCCGCGCCCGGAGAAGCTCCGAGACGAGCAGGGAAGCCAGAGTGCCCTCCGCGAGAAACACCACCAACCGCAATATCTGCCCCGTGTTTTCCAACGAGAGCGAAAAGTAGGGAGGCATGAAAAAGAACTCGGCGCTCAATACCGAGAGCACCGTCGCCAGAAGTCCCGCCCGCTGACCACCCAGCCAGGCGGCCAACATGACGGTCCCGAAGAACAAGATAAACGGGCTCTCCTGCTGGATCACGGTCCCCAGCAACAGCTTTAGCAGCGTCGCCCCGGCGACGGCGGCGACCGCGATCCCATACCCCCAGAGCCCGGAGCTCCGTCCGCCGTCCGCATACCAGTTGGTCTTCACATCTTCTCCCGTAAGAGGTTTGTTCAAGAAAAATGTCCCAGCATGATACCTTCGTAGTTATCCTGGTTGCAAGCCTTGCTTATCCTGCGGGCCGAGCGGGCGTAGACAGTTGCGGGTTATTGGGGTAACTTACCGACATGAGCATTGACGAGAGGGCCATCAAGCCCATGGACGCCGCCGAGTGGTTTAGACATCGTTCCTACGACCATGCACAGTTCTCCGATCTAGAAGATTTGGCCCGCCGCAAATGCGAACAAAACCTCACGGTAAGCCTGGTATTGCCGTGCCGCAACGTCGCCGACACGGTCGGCGGCATTATCGACGAGATCCAAGCCGTCAACGAACGTGCGCCCCTAGGAGCACCACTCGTAGATCAAATCCTGGCCGTCGACGCCGACTCCGAGGACGGCACCGTGGACGTGGCCATCCGCCACGGCGCGGAGGTCTACTCCGAGAACGAGCTTCTCTCCCACTACGGCGGCGCGCACGGCAAGGGCGACGCCATGTGGCGCTCGCTCTCCGTCGCCCGTGGAGACCTCGTCATGTACGCCGACGCCGACACCAAAAACTTCGAGCCGCAGTTCATCTACGGGACTCTAGGCCCGATCATCAAGGTCCCGCAAATCCGCTACGTCAAGGCCGCCTATCGCCGCCCCTTCAAGAACCACGAAACTCTGGAGCAGGACGGCGGCGGGCGAGTCACCGAGCTATCCACCAAACCGCTCTTTAACCTCTTCTACCCGGAGCTAACGGGCTTCGTGCAGCCGCTCGCCGGGGAGTTCGTCGCCGACAGGGAGCTGTTCAACTCCATCCCGTTCCTTACCGGCTACGCGGTCGAGACCGGCATCATGATAGACGTGCTCAAGAAGGTCGGCCTCGGCGCTATGGCCCAAGTGGACCTCGGTACCCGTCAGAACCGCCACCAGCACCTGCGCGACCTCTCTCGCATGTCCTACGCCGTGCTGCGGGCCGTAGCACGCCGGATGCGCCAAGAGGGACGCTTGCAGACCGTGCGCGACCCAAGCCTGCCCGACACGCTCTTCCAGTTCTCCGACTACTTGCACGCCGTAGCCACCCCCGATGGCCTGAAGCTCCAGGAGCACGTCGAGGAGCTGGTCGAGCGTCCGCCGATGGCCGAAGTCCTGCGGGTAAGCTAGACGATGCCCGGCGTCCACGACCTCGGCGGCGCGCCCGGCGGCAAGGTGGAAAGGAGCCAGCACGAAGTCCAGGACTGGGAGCGCCTCGCCGACGCCGTTACGATCCTGCTGGACAGAAAAGGTCTCAAAACCACCGACGAACACCGCCGCACCCAGGAAAACCTCGAAAACTACGCGGAACTAAGCTACTACGAACGCTGGACCGCCGCCACCGAGGCGCTCCTCATAGAGAAGAACATCCTCACCCGCGAGGAAATAGACGCCAAATCCGCCGAATCAAGGGAACAATGGGGCAAGCCATGACACCCCGCTTCGAGTCCGGCGACCGCGTCCGGGTGCGTGACGAAGAGAAGCCCGGCCACGTCCGCACCCCGGACTACGTTAGGGGCAAGCCCGGCGAAGTCCACACGCTACTTGGCGAATACCGAAACCCGGAAGACCTGGCTTACGGCGGCGATGGCCTGCCCAAAAAGCCGCTCTACAAAGTCGGTTTCGTACAGGCCGACCTTTGGCAAGATTACGACGGTCCACCGGTCGACAAGCTCTACATAGACATCTACGAGCACTGGCTGGAACCCGAGGAGGAGAGCGCATGAGCGACGGTCACGAACACTCGCACACACGCCCCGGGGCGGGCGCGGAAGGCGGCTACTACGCGCACCGCATCCGGGCGATGGAGGCGTTGCTCGTCGACAAAGGTATTCTCACCAAAGACGAGGTGCGGAAGCAGATCTCGTACATGGAGTCGCGCACGCCCGCCAACGGTGCTCGCATCGTCGCCCGGGCGTGGACGGACCCCGAGTACCAGGCGATGCTCCTTTCCGACACCAAAGCCGCCGCGTTGGAGCTGGGCGTCGACGCTTCCGGCCCGGTCGAGTTCATCACGGTCGAGAACACGCCCGAGGTCCACAACATCATCGTCTGCACGCTCTGTTCCTGCTACCCGCGAGCCATCCTCGGTCGTCCGCCGGACTGGTACAAGAGCTTTGAATACCGTTCCCGCACCGTCAGGGAGCCCCGCGCCGTAATGCGCGAGTTCGGCTACGAGCCGCCGCCGGGCGTACGCGTCGCCGTCCACGACTCGTCCGCCGACCTGCGCTACATGGTCCTGCCCATGCGCCCGCCCGGCACGGAAAGAATGGGCGAGGAACAGT
>JACDDK010000096.1 GCA_013817025.1 Rubrobacter sp. | reverse complement strand
CTGGTACTGCTCTCGGCACCGGCCTTCGGCACAGCGTGGGCCGGGCCGCTGGTGGCGGCTCTGGTGCCGGTCTGCGCGGGGTTGGTGTTTGGTGGCGGTTTCTTTGGCTGGCGGCGCTACAAATTCTCGAAGCGACGACGGATTTTAGGCTGGGAGTTGTCGGCGGCGGGCGAGGATGCGACCCGGCCCACGGTAAACGGCCTCGGCGGATATTACGACGCGCAGTTGATCCTGCTGCGCTCCCAGTACGAGTACCTCTTGTCCCGGTACGGCACCCGAGCCCCACGCTCGACGCGGCTCTTCGAGGAGACCTTCGGCTTCACACCCGAAGACGCCTTCGAGGTCGGCCCCCTAAACGTCTCCCCGGATACCGAAGCAATGCGGCGGCTGCGCGAACGGTGGGAGAGCAGGCTCGCGGCGCGGCGAGCCTCGGGAGAAGAATTTCCGGCGCTAGGATTGAGAGAGGATCGGGCTTACCGGGTGTTTCCCAGAGAGATGACCGTCCCGATGGAGCTTGCGACACGGAGCGCGTACCTATCCATCTCGCTAAAGGTATTTCGGCAACGCTACGGCAAGGGTCGCGTCGTCCTCTCCGAAGACCTGCTACGTCGAGCCAAGAGAGATTTCGACGAGTACCAGGCGCTGGTCAAAAAGTAACTTTTGACGATCAGCTATAGGCTTTTTGGCGAATTTCCGGTGGTTTGCTCTTGGCGGATGTCGCTGCTTTCTCTCTACGGTTCTCTTTTAGGAGCGGCTTTCTACGCTGTTTCTCGGATCAACCGGGCTGTAGCTTTGGAGAAACGTAGCTTGCCGCGAGTCGGAAAGCTGACTGCTGACAGCGCGGTTTGCTTCGCAAGCCGCTCTAGTGGAAGGCGATGCCGGTGACCCAGACCTGGAGCAGGATGAAGGCGAGGGCGGCTGGGATGTAGGCCACGAGGCCGGTGATGAGGGCGGTCAGTAGCGAGGTGCGGTAGACGTAGCGTATTCCTATCACCATCAGGACGAGGGTGGCGTAGGCGAAGGCGAAGGCGTTCAGGACGGGAACCCAGAACAGGATCATGGCGCCGTAGGCGTACGCGAGCATTCGGTAAACACCCCAAAAAGTCCCGACCTTGCCAACGAAGGTGCGGACGGAGAGCAAATAAGCCCCCGCGAACGCGCCGACCAGCACCGGCGAGAGTAGGATGAACGCCAGCGCCTGAAGCATCGAAACCCCGACCGAGCCCAAATCATTGGAACCGAAGATCAAGGTGAGCGTGAGGCGCAGGGTGGCCGTTAGGGCGGTGACGAGCATGATGAAGATCACCGGCCCCTGCAACGGTCCTTCTTCCGAGAAGTTCAGAAAGAAGGTTCGGGGTGCGAGGAGCACGGCGCGAAGCACGGCGACGCCGCTGGAGATCGGATGTTGCGGGGCGAACTCCGGAGCGTCGGCGGGCGAGGTTGGATGTGTAGAGTTGGTCATATTGGGCATTATACTTTCGCGCAGGTCGTAAAAGGTAAGAGGATCGTGTTGCGAAACCTCGCTCGGGACCATAGACTAGGGTACTCGAAAAAACCCGGTAGTTGGAGCGGTGGCTCAGAAGGTGCGGCGGAATATGTTCAAGTGGTACGTAACGTTCGCGGTGTTGGCGGAGGTCGCCGTTCTTACCGCGCTCGCGCTCTACAAACCCGGCGTTTTGGCGCTCGCGCTCTCGCCCATCGTACTGGTGACTGTTTTGATCGCGTTGCTGTGGCGCGTCAGGAGCAACAGCGTCGCTTATCGGATACGCAGGCTCTCACCCGAGGATATTACTTCCTACGAGGGGGCGGCGCCGGTGACACCTTCGACAGAGAACCTGTCGCGCTCGATAGTGGAGCGGGCGACCGAGATCCAGAACATCCTCTCCCCAAATACCTCGTCGGAGATCACCATCGAGATGTGCGCCATGGGCTACCGGGCGTGCGTAAACGACATGATCACGCTCTCGCATTTAATAAACGAGGAACTCCCCCAGTCCAACGTGATCCGCCGCCTCACCCTACGCCGCGCCCGCCGCAAAGCCACCGAAGCCCTCTCCGGCGCCCGCGAAGCTCTACCCCCCGGCGCCCTACGCGCCACGCATCAAGAACAGCAGTAAGGCTTCGGGGTCTTCGCGATGGCGATAATTTTTGCCCGTGGCTGAAAACCGACGGCTGCCCGCTAAAAAGCTATACGGCGAAGATCTCTCTTACTTCGGGGACTTCGCGGCGGATCAAGGTTTCTATGGCGTAGACGAAGTCTAGTTGCGAGAGTGGGCAACCCCGGCACGCTCCGAGCATTTCGATGCCGACGGAGGCCTTTTTTTCGTCGAACAGTGCGACGCGGGCGTCACCGCCGTCGGCTTTCAGGGCTGGGCGTACCTGGTCCAGAGCGACTTCTATGCGGCTCCGCATGTCTCTTTTTTCGGTCATAGACCCGATTATATATAACAAACGCCGCCGCACGGCGTATGGGCGTGTCGGCGGTAGTAGACTGAGGCGCTCCACTAAATGATTTCCCGTACTGGAAGGAACACGATGGCTTCCGAAGACTCTCGCACGCTCCTCGTAATAGGCGCTCCGCAGCACGATGCGGCGGCTTACCATCTCTCCGGGTTCCTCGCGCCGGACGCCGTGATCTGCGTGCGAGCCGCCGGCAAGAAATACCTCGCCGTCTCCTCCCTGGAGTACAGCCGCGCCGAGAAACAGGCAAAGGTGGACGAGCTACTCTCCTACGACGAGCTGGAGATCTCCAAACTGGCTAAGGAACTAAAGAGCGGCCCGAAAGCCTACGCCGCCGCCATCGCAAACCTCTTGAAGAGGATCGGCGCGTCCGACTCCCCAATAACCGTGCCGCCGGACTTCGCCATCGTCCACGCCGACGAGCTGCGAGCCCGCGGCCTCACCCTCACCCCAAGCGCGAAGCTCTTCGACAACCTGCGCCGCTCCAAGACGGAAGAGGAGATAGGTCACATACAAAAGACCCAAAGAGCCGTCGAAGCCGCCTGCGCCCGAGCCGTCGAAGTGTTGCGGGAATCGGACATTGGGAGCGATGGCGTTCTACAGTGGCGCGGCGAACCTCTGACGAGCGAGCTGTTGCGGGCGGAGATAGACATCGAGCTGTTGCGCCGCAACTGCGCCGCCGACGGTACCATCGTGGCGGGAGGAGCGCAGGCCGCCGACCCACACGAGCGGGGCAGCGGTCCATTGAGGGCTGGGGAGGCGATCATCTTGGACATCTTCCCGATGGACCTCTCTACCCGCTACTACGCTGACATGACCCGCACGTTCGCCAAGGGCGAACCGAACGAGGGCCTGCAAAAGATGTACGACGCCGTTCTCGAAAGCCAAGAGGCGGGCCTTGCGATGGTGAAGGCGGGCGTCAACGGTAAGGACGTGCATAGCAAAGTCGCGGAAGTCTTGCACGAGGCGGGCTACAAGACCAACGTCCACGACCAGGAGGCGGGCAAGCCGCTTACGGAGGGCTTCTTCCACGGCACGGGGCATGGTGTGGGGTTGGAACTTCACGAAGCTCCCCGCGTCGCCCTCGCCGACGAAGAGCTAATACCGGGAGACGTCATCTCCATCGAGCCCGGCGTCTACGCCCCAAAGATAGGCGGCGTCCGCATCGAGGACCTCGTCGTGGTTACCGAGGATGGTTGCCGAAACCTGACGGAGTTTCCGAAGGAGTTTCGAGTCTAGGTTCGCGGCTCGGCGCCGTGGACCGGCTCGAAGTGTTCGACCATTGGAGGGGGATCGTAGAAGTGATGCAGAAGCCGCTTCCACTCGCCGTACTTCTCGGACTGTCGGAATCCGATGGTGTGGTCTTCGAGCGACGCCCAGCGCACGAGCAGGACGTAACGGGACGGGACCTCGATACACCGCTGTAGCTCGTGGGATAGGTAGCCGGACATCGAGGAGATGATGGCGGATGCTTGCGCGAACGCCGCCTCGAACTCCGCGCCCCGGCCTTCGGAGACGCTCAGGGTGGCGACTTCGAGGATCACGGGTTGCGCTCCGACGACGCGCCGCCACGCGAGTTGTAGATCTCACCGCCCGTTTGGGCGTACTCGCGGAGCACCGCTACGGCATCCTCGCGAAGCACGTCGCACGCCACGGCGATGCCCCGCTCTTCGAGCTTTGGGATCCAATCCTTCATCTTCGAGCCTTCGTCGAAGCCGACGGCGCGGGCGTCCGCGTCGCGGGCGGCGCACACGAGACGGCGCACACCGGACCACGGCGTAGCACCGAGGCACATGGCGCAGGGCTCGGTACTGGTCACCAGTTCGTGAGCGGGATAGCTCGGCGAGCCGAGATCGAAGTCCCCGAGCGCCTTCTGCGCAACCATGATGGCGACCATCTCCCCGTGAAAGACGGAGCAACCGGCACTCACGACGAGGTTGACACCCGGCGCGACCAGCCGCCCGGACTCGCGCTCGAAGACCGCCGCTCCAAACGGGCCGCCGGTCCCGCGCCGGACGTTCTCCCGCGAAAGGTCCACGGCCAGCCGCATACGATCCTCGGTAGTCGGATAGACCTCGTCCACCACGAACTCCTCGACCCAATCGGGCAGACGCAACATTACCTCGGGAAATCTCACCATCAGGCTCCTTCCAGACGCGGACATCATAACAACTTCGCGTTCGGCGGTCGTCGGGATGCTAGAGTGGTGGCGAAGATTCCGACCGCAGAGGAGAACCGCCCGTGGAGATTCAGACCGTAGCGGAGAGCATGACCTTCTCCGAGGAGGAGATGCGGAAGAATAACCTTTTCGACTCTTCGCACCTGTTCTACGACACCTACTGTTTGCGGCCCGGCCAGTCGCAGAAGGT
>JACDDK010000010.1:2749-15288 GCA_013817025.1 Rubrobacter sp. | reverse complement strand
ATGCCCGCTCAGCCGGTAGCCGCCATCCACCCTCTCGGCGGTGGTCCGTATGGCGGCGGCGTCCGAGCCCGTCTCCGGCTCGGTGAGGGCGAAGCACCCGATCTTCTCGCCGCGCGTGAGGTCCGGCACCCACCGCGATTTCTGCTCCTCCGTGCCGTACATCAGGATGGGAAGCGTCCCCGCGCTCGTGTGGACCGCGAGCGTCGCCCCCACCCCCGCGTCGGCGCGGCTGATCTCCTCTATGAGTAAGCAGTAAGACAAGAAGTCAGATCCCGCTCCGCCGTACTCCTCCGGGACGCACAGGCCCATGAACCCGGCCTCCGCCATCTTCTCCAGCGTCTCGAACGGCACCCGGTCCTCGGCGTCCAGCTCGGCGGCGCTGGGCGCTACCTCCCGGTCGGCGAACTCTGCGGCCCGTTCCTTGATCTCCTGCTGCGCCTTGTTGAGTTTGAAGTTCACAAGCTCCTCCAGTGTGCCGGTATCCTGGCTTCATAGTAAGCACAACAGCTCCGGTGATGCCATCTTCGTGATCGAACCGGGCATAGGGTTGGGCTACAATGATCTATGGAAAGGGAAACAGCGGAGGAGCGTACCGATGTTGATGAAGGACGAACTTCTCGACAAGGTTTTGGCTCGCGTTCGGGAGCAGATGCCGGAGGATCGTGCGCTGCGGGTGGAGGAGTTCGCGCGCCAATACTATGGGTGGGTCGCGCCGGAGGACTTGGATGGGCGTTCTTCCATCGACGTGTATGGGATGGCGGTCGCGCACTGGGGCTTCGCGGAGCGACGACGGCCGGGCGAGTCCAAGGTGCGGGTATATAACCCGCTCTTCGAGGAGCATGGATGGCAGTCCACGCATACGGTCGTGGAGCTGGTCAACGATGACATGCCGTTTCTCGTGGACTCGACGAGGATGGAGATCAACCGCCAGGGCTACGCCATCCACCTCATGCTCCACCCCGTCATAAAAGTCCGGCGCGACGCGGACGGGGACCTGGTCGAAGTCCTGCCGCCGGAGTCCGAAGCCGAAGACGCCATCTCCGAGTCCGTGATCCACGTGGAAGTGGACCGGCAGACGGAACCCGAGGTTCTGGAGAAGTTGCGGGAATGCGTGGAGAAGACGCTCGCGGACGTGCGGGCGGCCGTCGAGGACTGGCCCGAGATGCGGGAGAAAGTACGCGAAATATCCGGCGGGTTGGAAGAGACCCCGCCGCCGTTTGAGCCGGACCTTCTCTCGGAAGTAGGGGCTTTTCTAGACTGGATACACGCCGGAAACTTTACTTTCGTCGGATACCGGGACTACGACCTCACCGAGCAAGACGGCGAGGACGCTCTCTCCGCCATCGAGGGTACCGGTCTCGGCATCCTGCGCGCGTCGGAGTCCGCGCCAGCCTCCCATAACTTCGCCAAACTCCCCCCGGAGGTGCGCCGTCTCGCCCGCGCGCCGAAGCTCTTGAACCTCACCAAAACCAACGCGCGCTCCACGGTACACCGGCCGTCGTACCTGGATTACATCGGGGTAAAGAAGTTCGACGAGGCGGGCGAGGTGACGGGCGAACGGCGATTTCTCGGGTTGTACACGTTCTCGGCGTACAGCGCGAGCGCGTTCGACATACCGCTCGTCCGCCGCAAGGTGCGTTACGTGCTGGAGCGGGCGGGCTTCCCGGAGGGCAGCCACAACGAGAAGGACCTCCTGGAAATACTGGAGACCTACCCCCGCGACGAGCTTTTCCAGATCCAGAAAGAAGAGTTTTTCGACATCGCCATGGGCATCCTGCATTTGCAGGAGCGCCAGCGCGTGCGGCTGTTCATGCGGCGGGATACCTACGGGCGTTTCTTCTCGTGTCTAGTGTTCGTTCCTCGGGACCGCTACAACACCGAGGTCCGGGAGAAGATGCAGGAGATCTTGCAGCACGCTCTGGGCGGCACGAACGCCGAGTTCAACGTGCGGCTCTCGGAGTCGGTTTTGGCACGCATCCACTTCATTATCTACGCCACGCCGGGCGAGGTGCCGGAGTACGATGCCGGTGAGATCGAAGCCCGCCTCGTGGAGGCGAACCGTTCGTGGACCGACAACCTGTACGACGCCCTGATCGAGGTTCGCGGCGAGGAACGCGGCATCGAACTCTTCCACAAGTACCGCGACTCCTTCTCCCCCGGCTACCGTGCCGGTTTCCTGGCCCGCACAGCCGTCACGGACATCGGGCGGATAGAGGCACTGCAGTCCGAAGACGACATCGCGCTCAGCCTGTATCACCCGATAGAGGAGCCCGAGAACTTTCTTGGCTTCAAGCTGTTCAGGATGGGGGAGCAGATCTCGCTCTCCAAAGTCTTGCCGCTTCTCGAAGACATGGGCGTGGAGGTGGTGGACGAACGGCCACACGAAGTCGAGCCGGTGGGTTCTCCCCCGGCCTGGATCCACGACTTCGGCCTCGTCCATGAGGCGGGTGGCGAGCTACACACCGGGCAGGTCCGGGACATCTTCCAGGAGGCTTTCGTCCGCGCCTGGCGCGAGGACATCGAAGCCGACGGCTTCAACCGGCTGGTACTCCAAGCGCGTTTGACGTGGCGCGAGATCTCGATCCTGCGCGCCCAATGCAAGTACCTGCGCCAGACCAACGCCACCTTCTCTCAGGACTACATGGAGGACGCCCTGGTCTCCAACCCCCACATAGCCCGCCTACTAGTGGAACTCTTCGAGGCCCGCCTCGACCCGTCCCGAAAAGACACCGCCGAAGCCGAATCCGAACGTATAAAGGGAGAGATAGAGACGGCCCTGGAGTCGGTGGTCAGCCTGGACGAAGATCGCATCCTCAACACCTTCCTGAACGTGATCCTGGCGACCCTCCGCACGAACTACTACCAGAGCGACGAGGACGGCGAGCCCAAGCCCTACCTCTCGTTCAAGCTGGATCCAGCAAGCATCCCTGGCCTTCCGTTGCCGTTGCCCCGATTCGAGATCTTCGTCTACTCCCCCCGCACCGAGGGCGTCCACCTGCGCGGCGGCGAGGTCGCCCGAGGCGGCATCCGGTGGTCCGACCGCCGCGAGGACTTTCGTACCGAGGTCCTCGGCCTCATGAAAGCCCAGACCGTCAAGAACGCCGTAATAGTCCCCGTCGGCGCGAAAGGCGGCTTCGTCGTAAAACGTCCGCCCCCGCACGGCGACCGCGAAGCCCTCATGCAAGAAGTTGTCGCCTGCTACAAGACCCTGATCCGGGGGATGCTCGACCTTACGGACAACATAGTCGGTGACGCGATAGTCCCCCCACCCGACGTAACCCGCTACGACGCCGACGATCCCTACCTCGTGGTCGCCGCCGACAAGGGCACCGCGACCTTCTCGGACATCGCCAACGGTATCTCGGAGGAGTACGGATTCTGGCTCGGCGACGCCTTCGCCTCCGGCGGCTCGGTCGGCTACGATCACAAGGAGATGGGCATTACGGCTCGCGGCGCCTGGGAGTCCGTCGCCCGGCACTTTCGCAGCCTTGATCTCGACACGCAGACGCAGGAGTTCTCCGTTGTCGGCATCGGCGACATGTCCGGCGACGTGTTCGGCAACGGGATGCTCCTCTCCCGGCACATAAAGCTCGTCGGCGCGTTCAACCATCGGCACGTCTTCCTCGACCCGGCCCCCGACCCGGAGACGAGCTTCGAGGAGCGCAAGAGGCTCTTCGAACGCCCCCGCTCCTCCTGGACGGATTACGACCAGAGCCTCATCTCCGAGGGCGGCGGCGTCTTCGAGCGCATGGCCAAGTCCATCCCCCTCTCCCCGCAAGTGCGGGAGTTGCTCGGCGTGGAGGACGAGTCCATGACGCCGACGGACCTGATGAACGCCATGCTGAAGGCCGAGGTCGACCTGCTGTGGAACGGCGGCATCGGGACTTACGTGAAGGCCAGCACCGAGACCAACGCCGAGGTCGGAGACCGGGCAAACGACCCCTTGCGCGTGGACGGTAATGAGCTTCGGTGCCGGGTCGTCGGGGAGGGCGGCAACCTCGGGTTCACGCAGCGGGGACGCATCGAGTACGCGCTTTCGGACGGGCGTATCTACATGGACGCCATAGATAACTCCGCCGGGGTGGATTGTTCGGACCACGAGGTCAACATCAAGATCCTGCTGGACGCCATCGTCGAGGCCGGGGACATGACGACCAAGCAGCGCAACGAACTACTCGCTTCGATGACCGACGAAGTCGGGGACCTCGTGCTGCGCGACAACTACCAGCAGACGCAAGCCATAGACATAGCCGAAGCCCTGTCTCCTCCGATGGTAGACGTACACGCCCGCTACATCCGGGCGCTGGAGAGCTCCGGTCGGCTGAACCGTGAGTTGGAGTTTTTGCCGAGCGACGAGGCATTGGGTGAACGGCGCTCCGAGGGGAAGGGGTTGACCGCGCCCGAGCTTGCGATCCTATTGTCGTACACCAAAATCACGCTGTACAAAGATCTGCTGGCCTCCGACGCCCCGGAGGATTCGTATCTCTCCGGGGAACTAGAGCGCTACTTCCCTACGCCCCTGCGCGAGCGGTTCCGCGAGCAACTCCACGGGCATCGGCTGCACCGGGAGATCACGTCTACGTACGTAATCAACTCCCTGGTCAACCGCTGCGGCACCACCTTCGCTTTCCGGCTCGGCGAGGAGACCGGGGCGACGACCGCCGACATTGCCCGCGCCTACACCGCCGCCCGCGAGATCTTCGGCCTGCGCGACCTGTGGACCGCCATCGAAGCCCTCGACAATCAGACCACCGCCGAGGTCCAGACCGCCATGATGCTCGACGCCCGCAAGCTAGTCGAACGCGGGACCCGCTGGCTCCTCCGCAACCGCCGCCCGCCATTCGACATAGCCGCCGCCATCTCCCACTTCTCCGAGGGCGCCGCGCAACTCTACGACCTCATCCCCGACCTGCTCCTCGACGGCGACCGCGAGACCCTGCGGAAGTCCGTCCACAAGCTCACCGAAGCCAACGTCCCCGAAGACCTCGCACGCCGCGTGGCCATCCTCGGCCCGATGTTCTCGGCTTTAGACATAGTGGACGTGGCCGCCACGACCGGCCAACCCCTAGACGAGACCGCCGCCGTCTACTTCACTCTCGGCGACCGGCTGCACCTGCACTGGCTGCGCCGCCACATCGAGAAACTTCCCCGCGACAACCGCTGGCGCACCCTCGCTCGCTCCGCCCTGCGCGACGACCTCTACGGCCAGCAAGCGGCGCTCACCGCCGAGATCCTGCGCGCCATCCCCGAAGGACAAGACGCCCAAAAACGTATCGAAACCTGGACCGAAGCAAACTGCGGACCCGTGGACCGCACCATACAGGTGCTCTCCGACATCAACTCCAGCAGCACCTTCGACCTCTCGACGCTCTCGGTGGCGCTGCGCGAAATACGGAACCTCATCAGCTCGTCGGAGGGCTCACCGGCGGAGGTAGAAGCATCAACCTGATGAGATAATCAGTAAGGTCGTATATTCAAACTTGGGCCGTCTATGAATAATAGTGTCTTCGAAGTTAGGAAAGGTGAGATCGAATGGAACAAGCCAGCACGATAGAAGTATTAATTGTTGAGCCCCAACTAATCGTAGAAAGTGAAGAACCCATTCCAGGCCGACGGATGTTTCCGGATACTAGGGCAGCAGCCACTCGAATAGTCAACATTCCGGTCGCTTCTCTTAAGGAAGCAATACAAAATGTGTCTACGCAAATTGAGGAACTTACTAAAGATATACCGGCAATCGGAGGATTGACACGCCTCGACGAGATTACCGTGAGCTTACAGGTCTCTGCAGATGGCGGCATTCGTTGGGTTGCAGGTATCGGTGCATCTGTCAGTGGTGTCATAACTCTAACGTTCCGTATACCAAGTAGTGGTGAACGAGATTAACTCTTCTAACGCAGATAACGCATTTGATCCGCGTACGGCAACGCCTGTAGAGTATCTGCACTGGCTTCAGTTGAGAATCGCTAGAGAGCTTTCCAACTTTGGCAGCCGAAGTTCACTATCTTTGAACGCATCGCTGCAAGACGATATCCAACGTAAAGCTGCCTTTGAAAGAGCTTCTAATCTTTTTAGCAGTTCCTTGAATGTCGCGGGACAAGAAAGTGAGCCCTTGCGGTCACACTATGATGAGGTAAAGCAACACTTACTCAGCATCCAGGTACCAACGGCAGCGGACAATCCCGTTGGTTACTCTATCTTGCATAGTGTGGTTCGAGACGTCGAGCAAGCGATCATTAGGCTCGGTTACAAGGTGCCAGAGGAGGTAACCTTCGGTACTTTACCAACAGGTCAAATCAATGGGATGGCCTGTGCAGTCCCCGCTGGTGGCCTGATAGTTGCTTTAGATGATGGACTATTTACTTTTCTTCACTCGTTGGCGAAAACCGTTGCTACTTTCTATAAGGCTACGATGAATTCTAACGGTCTAGAAATCTCCTTAGTTGAGAGCGATCTTGCCCATGCTGTAATAACAAACGAAGAAGGTAATCTAAGATGGTTGGAGACTCTTGTTGCGGCCTTTGTCTACAAATGGCCCAATGTCGCTCCATTACGCCCGATCACGGATGACCGTCAACACTTAGTGCATTTACTCGTGAACTCCGTGGAGATATTTATTGTCGCGCACGAGTTCGGACACTTACTCCTCGGCCACTATGAACGCAACGCCTTTGCATCAAAACGCAGTTTGCTGTCGGATATTGAGGTAGACCGATTGAATACTTTACAAAAGGAAGAGTTAGATGCGGACCGTTTAGGCTTGAGGTTTCTTCGCGAGCATCACAGGAAAGCTGGCTACTCAGTCGACCACACCCTGGCAGTGATCTGGTTTCTTGGCGGCTGTCTGCTCATACTCGAAGATATGGTTGGACAAGATTCAAATCATCCACCTGCACTTGTGCGATCCAAGCTGCTGCTGCAACAACTAGTTGATGAAGAGGGCTCCGGCATGAAGGACCCCTCTTCAAGCAAAGTAGTATTCGATGTTATGCACCACCTCAAATTTCATAACGAGAACCGCTACAGGCAATGGGAGAGGCAAGCTCTCAACGGTAAAGTGCCATGGATGTAAGATTTTTCGTGTGAGCTTTTCAGTGCCGCAGGCCGATGAGCGAGTGGCGAGCGTGGAACTTACGGAGGACGTTTTGAGCGTCGCCTTGATGGACGGGCGAACGATCAGTGTGCCGCTCGTGTGGTACCCGAGATTATTGAATGCCACGGCAGCGCAGCGAAACAACTGCCAAGTCGGCGGTGGAGGCTACGGAATTCATTGGCCGGACGTGGACGAGGATCTGAGGACGGAAGGCTTGCTCTGCGGAGCACCTGCGCCGCGCCAAACATCAACAACGGGGTAAGCGACTACGAAAACGTGTCGCAATATCTTGCTTGTTGCCAAACATCCGAAATCGTGTTGGTATACGTGGAACGATGCGCTTTGAGATAATCGGCAAGATCACGAACGTCGAGACTATAGCTGTTGACGCTTCCATCCGCGAGGTCCAGCGTCTGCGGAGGGTCTATGGAACCGGCCGGTGGCGGAAGCTCAAAGGCCGTACGATGGTTCGCCTGCCGAATGGCACGGTACACGAAGCTGAGGTACATTGGTACGAGGCGCACGGCGTCGGAAAGAAAGAACTGAAAATAAAGTACCTTTTGGATTAGGGCGTATGGATATATCTAGAGCGGAAAATCGGTTCGCAATATGTGTCCACAACGAGGACTACAACGCCTCGCTGGAGTTGCGGAAGATCTACAACGTTATCCCCGACGCTACCGCCACCGAACAAGATCTACTGCGCGTTGTTGACGAGTCGGGCGAAGACTACCTCTACCCGAAACACTACTTCATCCCCATCGAGTTGCCGCAAGAGATCGAAGAAGCTCTACTGACAGCATCCTGAGATGCTCGACCGGGCAACTGTAACTACCACCCATTCAGCTATCTAGCTTCAGAGACGCCCGGTGAGCAGCGGCGCGATCCATATACGTCCTCACTCCACGCGCTATATCCCACGTCTGTTCCTCGCTCACCTCTCCAACACGCTTGGCCGGGATGCCGATTATGAGGCTGCGGGGCGGTAACTCGCGGCCTTCGGGGACGACGGCTCCAGCGGCGACGATGGAGCCCTCACCGATCTTGGCGCCGCTCAGGACCGTGACGTTCATGCCGACGAGGCAGTTGTCGCCTATCTCACAGCCGTGGATGATGGCCTTGTGGCCGATGACGCACCCCTCTCCGACGACCGCCGGGTATCCGGAATCGGTGTGCAGCACGCAGCCGTCCTGGATGTTGGTGCGCGCCCCGACGCTTATGGGCTCGGTGTCGCCGCGCAGCACGGCCCCGTACCAGACGCTCGACTGCTCGCCGAGATGGACCTTGCCGATGAAGTAGGCTCCGGGTGCGATCCAGGCGGATTCGGCGATCTCCGGGGAGGCGTCGCCGTGAGGAAGCAGGTTGCCGCCGGTCACGGTGCGGGCTTTCTTTGAGGGTGGGCTTCCAGGAAGTCTAAGAGTAGTTTGCGAAACTCTTCGGGCTTTTCTATGTGTGGGGAGTGGCCGCAATCGGGGATTGTTTCTTCGCGGTAGGTTCCGCCGTTGGCAGTGTATTGGTTGAGGATGGCGCGGGTCTGGGAGACCATTGGTTGGGGCGGGTAGACTTCTTCGCCCGGCCATCCGGGGACGAAGCCTAGCTGGCCGAGGTAGCCGAAGTCGAGGAAGGATGTGTCCGAGACGATCTGGTCGTCGGAGCCCCGCACCCACAGCACGTCTGGGCCGCCACTTAACCGGGCAAACGCACTCAGATCGCAGTACTTGGGCGAGATGGCGTTGTTCATGCCCCGCGCGCCGGGCGCTACGGTCGGCCAGTTTTGCGAAGTCGCCGCGTCGCCGGGATAGTGGCCTTCACCGGTCTTGGTGGAGAGCATGGAAGTGACGTAGGTCTCTTCGCGTTCCTTCGAGACGCGGAACGGCGGCTTGAAGTAGGAGGTGTTCATCACGTTGCGCGGCGAGTTCGGGTCTTCGTCGGTGCGGTCGCCCTCGGCCAGGCGCTTTACGAAATCCGGGTTGGTCGTACCTGCACCGGAGCCCGCGTAGTCCGGCCAGCAGGGTGTCCCGGCGGCGTCCTTGGTGCCGCCGAAGCCGTAGGGGGACATCGGGCAGATCAAGGTGAGGGACGCCACCTCGTCCGGGTAATCCATCGCAAATTGCATGGCGACCGCGCCACCCGCCGACCACCCCACGAAGTTTGCTCTCTCCAACTCAAGCGTCTCGACCAGCGCGTGCAGGTCGTCGGTGAAGTCCCGCAGGCCGCGCGTGGCGTCCAGAGGCTTCGTCTCCGAGCCGCCGAAACCGCGAAGGTCCGGGACGATACCCCGGTAACCGTCCGGGAGCGCGGCCAAAGTCTCCTCGAAGAACAGCGAGGATGAGACGTTGCCGTGGATAAAGACTACGGGGATGCCGTCTTCGGGGCCGCGTTCCAGAATATGTGTTTCGAGGCGGGGCGTTGCTACCGTTCTCGCGGTTACTTCTTCCGGCATGGCGTTGTTTGCTCCGTTCAAATCCATCTCCGTACTCGTGTTTTGTAGGATAGGTACTCGTCGCCGAATTTGCGTTCGAGGTAGCGTTCCTCGCGCTCGATCACGCCGCGCCGCATGACGGCGAGGACTATGGGTAGCAGCAGGATGGGTGGCAAGGCGTTGGCGAGTGCGCTGACGCCAATATGGATCAGGGTCATCCCGAGGTAGAGTGGGTTGCGGGTGTAGCGGTATGGTCCCTCTTCGACGATAGCCGTCGAGGGCTTGTACGGGTCCACGTTGGTCCCAGCGCGGCGCATCTCGCGGAAACCGAGTATCCCGATCAGAGCACCGCCAATTATTAGTGACGGACCCAGTATCCGCCCGACCGCTGGCGGCAGGAACGGGATCGGGCGCAGGCGGTTCGCCAGCAGACCGGCGGCTAGAGCCCCGGCGTAGATCAGGGGCGGCGGTGCGATCACTCCAGGATTGTCCGCGCTATTCCTGGTCTCGTCACTCATCTCAACCACTCCTTTCGACTATAAGACCCCGCCAAAATCACGAATGGTCTTCTCACACTTCCACCAACACCGCGTCACCCTGCCCACCGCCGGAGCAGATCGCCGCAAGCCCCCGCCCACCGCCCCGCCGCCGCAACTCGAATACAAGAGTCATCAGGATGCGAGCGCCGGACGCGCCTATGGGATGCCCCAGAGTCAGAGCGCCACCGTTGACGTTGACGGTGTCAGGGTCGACGCCGAGGATGCGCGTCGAATGTATGGCAACGCCTGCGAACGCCTCGTTTATCTCCACGAGGTCTAGTTCATCCGCGCTCCAGCCAGCTTTATCGAGCGCCAGCTTCCCGGCGTTGCCCGGCACGGTCAACAAGTCCGGCGGTCTCTCGGCGACCTTCGCGTGCGCCACGATAGTCCCGAGCGGTTCGAGGTCGCGCTTCTCCGCGAAAGACTCGCTCGCCAGCACCAGCGCCCCGGCCCCGTCCGTCACGCCGGGCGCGTTGCCGGCGGTCACGGTGCCGCCCTCGTCCACCGGCTTGAGGGCGGCGAGCTTCTCGATGGTCGTGTCGCGGCGGATGGACTCGTCGGTATCCACGAAAGTCGTCTGGCCTTTCTTGCCGGGTACTTTGACACCTGCTATCTCCCCGGCGAAACGGCCTTCGTCGGTGGCTTTGGCGGCGCGGTGGTGGCTGCGGAGCGCCCACTCGTCTTGTTGCTCGCGGGAGATGTCGAACTTCTTCGCGCCGTCGGTGCCGAACCGGATCATGTTTACATGCTCGAAGGCGTCGAGTAGCCCATCGTGCATCATGGCGTCGAGGGCCCGCGTGTCGCCTATGCGTGCGCCCCAACGGGTCTTCGGCAACAGGTACGGAGCGTTCGACATGCTCTCCATGCCGCCCGCGAGGATCACTTCGTAGTCGCCCGCCCGGATTATGGTCTCCGCGAGCGTCGCGCTCCTCATCCCCGACGCGCACACCTGGTTGAGCGTCTCGCTCGTAAGCGAGTACGGAAGTCCCGCGTGGAAGTTCGCCTGGCGGCTCGGGATCTGCCCAACCCCCGCCTGCACCACGACACCGAATATCGAATGCTGAAGCTCTTCATCCTCGACGCCGGAACGGTCCACCGCCGCACGGATCGCCGCCCCACCCAACTCAGGCGCGCCGAGCGGCGACAACGCCCCACCGAACCTGCCAAACGGCGTGCGCGCCGCCCCGAGAATTACCGCCCGCTCCACCACCAAACCTCCCGTCCTTCGGAACCAACGCCGTCCATTCTACCCCGAAAAAAGCGCCGCCTCGTCAAAGAAATCCAACCAGCAACACGACCGCCACCCCTGCGACGAACACGAAACAGGCCTTCGGACGTTGCGCTCTCCGTCGGTGTCCCGGCTTCTTTGACACATCAGGACATCCTAGCGTCTAGTAGAATGCGGCACAAAAGGGCTACCTTTGGGGAAAGGTGACACCATGGCGAATATTGGGGACTACGGGGCGACCTACGCGGGCTTCGAGTGGGAGACACCGGAGGGGTTCAACTTCGGACGCGACGTGGTGGACAGGTGGGCGGAAGAGGACCGGGGGGCCATGATCTGGCTGGGAACTGGCGGCGAGGTGCGACGGTTGCGCTTCGAGCAGGTCTCCGTCCAGTCCAACCGCTTCGCCAACGTCGCCCGCAACTTCGGCATAAAACGCGGTGACCGCGTGATGGTCCTCCTCGGCAAGGTCCCCGAATGGCACATCGTCCTTACAGGATTGCTGAAGCTCGGCGCAATCGCCATCCCCTGCGCCCCGCAACTCCGGGCGAGCGACCTGAAGTTTAGGGCCGAGCACTCGGGTGCCGTCGCCATCGTCTCCGGTCCCGAGGGCATCGAGGCCGTCGACAAGATGCGCGGGGACGTGCCGGGCCTCAAGCACTTTCTACGTTTCGGCGAGGACTTACTCGATTGGTTCTCCTGCGAATCTATGATGCAGCTTGCATCCAGCAACTTCACCGCCGAGCACACCGCCGCCGGGGATGGGGCGTTCATCCTGTACACATCCGGGACGACGCAGCATCCCAAAGGAGCGTTGCACACGCACGGCTACACGCACGCCAAGGGTATGCAGGCAAAATACTGGTTGGACTTGCAGGAAAACGACCGTCTGTGGTGTACGTCCGGGACGGGATGGGCTAAGAGCGTCTGGAACGTGTTTCTGGGGCCGTGGAGTTTCGGGACCGAGATCTTCGTCCACGAAGGCGGCTTCGACCCCGCCGAACGCCTGGACCTCGTCGAACGCTACAACATCACCGTCCTCTGCCAGGCTCCCACCGAATACCGGCTACTCGCCAAGACGAAGGAGTTGCAAGAGGCCAACCTCTCCTCCATTCGACACGCCGTCTCCGCCGGAGAGCCGCTCAACCCGCCCGTCATCGAGCGCTGGAAGGAGCTACACGGTCTAACTATCTACGACGGCTACGGCCAGACGGAGAACACCCTTCTCGTCGGCAACTACCCTGGGCTGGAAGTGCGGCC
>JACDDK010000010.1:0-2739 GCA_013817025.1 Rubrobacter sp. | reverse complement strand
GCGACGTGAAGATCGTGGACATGGACGGCAACGAGTGTCCGTCCGACGAACCCGGCGACATCGCGCTCGCCGGGCGCATCCCCTGCCTCTTCAAGGAATACTGGGAGCAGCCGGACGAGACCGAAGCCACCTTCCGAAACGGATACTATCTAACAGGCGACCGGGCGTACCGGGACGCCGACGGGTATCTGTGGTTCGTAGGGCGTTCGGATGACGTCATCCTCTCGGCGGGGTATAGGATCGGACCCTTCGAGGTGGAGAGCGTGCTGATCGAACACCCGGCGGTCCTCGAAAGCGCCGTCGTACCCACCCCGGACGAAGACCGGGGCAGCGTGGTCAAGGCGTACATAGTCCTCGCCGAAGGCTACGAACCTTCGGACGAACTGAAAAAGGAGATTCAGGACTACTGTAAGGCCAACACCGCCCCGTACAAATACCCGCGCAAGATCGAGTTCATCGCCGAGCTACCAAAGACGACGAGCGGCAAGATCCGGCGCGTCGAGTTGCGGCAGCGCGAGACAGGTTGAGTATCTATCAGCCATCAGCACTCAGCTAGAACAGCTTGCGGCAGCCCGACATCCGCATATCTGAACCAGGTCGTCCGAGTTGAGGTGAAAACAAAAACCAGGAGCCGATGATCGAACGCTACGAGAACGAAGGTTTCTGCTACCTTACGACCACGGGGCGGGTGACGGGCAGACCGCACGAGATCGAGATCTGGTTCGGACTGAACGACCGGACGCTCTACATGCTCGCCGGTGGCGGAGACCGCTCCGACTGGGTCAAGAACCTGCGTAAAGACCCCGAGGTAAGCATTCGCCTCGCGAGCGAGACTTTTGAGGGCCGCGCCCGTATCGTCGAGGAGACGGAAGAGGACGAGTTGGCGCGTAGCCTGTTGGTCGAGAAGTACGAGAAGCGGCCCGGAGGTCTGGATCGCTGGCGACGTACCGCGTTGCCGGTGGCGGTGGATCTCATCTAGCGCGACATACGTCGGGACGGCCCACCGTCTCCTATACTCACCCCGTGCATACTGTAAAGAAGAGCGACTTGCCGGAGAAAGTCTGTCCGGTGTGCGGTCGCCCGTTCCGGTGGCGCAAGAAGTGGCGCGACGACTGGGACTCGGTAGTCTATTGTAGCGCCCGATGCCGCTCGGCGGCCAAAACCTCGCGAAAGTCAGACTAAAGTCGTGAGAGCCCGGCTCGCCACCCCACGAGACGCCGAAACGATAGTCCACATCTACAACGAGGGCATCGAAGAGCGCATCGCCACCTTCGAGACCCGCCCACGCACGACCGAAGACGTAGAAGGCTGGTTCGGCGGCGCGCATCCCACCGTCGTCGTGGAGGACGCCGGTTCGGTAGTCGCCTTCGCCACCACGTCCGCCTACAGTCCCCGTGAATGCTACGCGGGGATCTCCGAGTTCTCCGTGTACACGGCCCATGAGGCGCGGGGGCTGGGCGCGGGCCGGATGGCTATGCAAGCCTTGATCCAAGCGGCGGATAGAGCCGGCTTCCACAAGCTGGTCTCGCGCGTCTTCGTGGAGAACGCCCCGAGCCGCGAGTTGCTCCTCTCGCTAGGTTTTCGCGAAGTCGGTATCCACGAAAAGCACGCCCGGCTCGACGGCGCGTGGAAGGACGTGGTGATTGTGGAGCGGCTCCTCTAACCGGCGGGTGGCGATACGTCGAAACCCGACGCTTACACTGCGACCAGCAACCTTGTCAGAAAGACTTCAGAGCGATAATCTCGCGTGACCGGGCGGGTTGCCGGGTCGCGTTGTTCCGAAAAATTAGCGGAGGTGTTTATGACGGATTTCACGCCGGTCAGCGGGCTGTTGGGTGGGGGGTTGATCGGGCTGTCGGTCGCGCTGATGTTGCTCTTGAACGGACGTATAGTCGGTATCAGCGGCATCGTCGGCGGCCTGCTAACCTTGAAGTTCCAGGATACCGCGTGGCGCGCGGCGTTCGTCGCGGGCCTCGTACTCGGCGCTCTGGCCTACATCCTCATGGCGGGTGACGCCAGCGCCGTACAGGTTCTGGCACCGCTTCCGGTCGTGGTCGTCGGGGGCCTATTAGTAGGGTTCGGCACGCGACTGGGATCCGGCTGCACCAGTGGACACGGCTTGTGCGGAATGGCGCGCTTCTCCAGGCGCTCGATGGTCGCCACGGCGACCTTCTTCGGCGTGGCGATGCTCACCGTGTTCCTGACCCACCACGTCCTCTGATGGCGTCCGGCGCCTTGCGGGTACTCGCCGCCCTGGTCTCCGGTGTGATCTTCGGCCTCGGCCTCGCCATCTCCGGGATGATGAACCCGGCCAAAGTCATAGGCTTCCTCGACGTGGCGGGAGACTGGGACCCGACCCTGGCGTTCGTCATGGGCGGCGCGCTGCTGGTGACCATCCCCGCGTTCCGCTTCATCCCGAAACGCACCCGCCCCGTCCTGGATAAAGAGTTCTCCATGCCAACGAAGAACTCTCTGGACGCGCCCCTGATCGGCGGAGCGGCGATCTTCGGTGTTGGATGGGGCCTCGTAGGACTCTGCCCCGGCCCGGCGGTCGCCGCCCTCGGCACCGGCCTCGTGCCGATCCTGCTGTTCGTCGCCGCGATGCTCGTCGGTATGGTCACCCACGCCCGGCTCTTCACCAACTACAAGGAATAGAAACGCCAACGACGCACAGGCGTAAACAAGACCGTCTAACCAGCGGCCCGCCGACGCCCTCGAAAAACATGCCCGGCGGTCCAA